>JAZSIV010000178.1:0-4653 GCA_045533995.1 Eubacteriales bacterium | reverse complement strand
TGTAATGGAACCTGTAAAGGGACAGACAGCTCCCCCTCTCAAGCCAGACCCGACAGTTCCGCTTATGATAGCAGAAAGCTTTGGTGTTTCTCCCGATGAATGTGCATTTATCGGAGACAGTGACGTAGATATAAAAACTGCGAAAAATGCGGGAATGTTCTCTGTAAGTGTAACCTGGGGATATCGCAACAAAGAGGATCTGTTAAAGCTCTGTGCCGATGCGTATGCCGACAACGCAGAAGAGCTTGAAAAAATTTTTATAAAGAAATTATAATCTACAAAAAAATTTTGAGATTTCTAACTTCTCAGAACACATGATGACATTTTTGACAAAACAGAAAAGCACCCTATCATTTTAACGATATCCAAAAATTCGTTTGATGTTCTCTTCTATTGACATTAAGAGTCAAATATGATATCATAAAGGGTGGTAAAAAGCAATAATAAAACAACCAAGAGGTAATTTTTTTAATGAAAGTTGGATTTGTTTCTCTGGGATGCCCCAAAAACCAGATAGATACAGAGGTAATGCTACGTGAAGTCGCCGCCGCGGGATACGAAATAACACCCGAGGAGACCGAGGCAGACGTTGTTATTATAAATACCTGCGGCTTTATAGAAAGCGCAAAAAAAGAAGCTATTGACAACATTCTCGATATTGCGTGGCTTAAAAAGAATCACACGTTAAAGGCAATAATCGTCACAGGCTGTCTTGCGGAAAGATACCGTGAGGAGATATTTGAAGAATTCCCCGAGGTCGATGCACTGCTCGGTGTCGGAAGTATTCACAATATAGTTGAGGCGATCGAGGCAGTAACAGTAAAAAGAAAGAAAGCATCAAAGGCAAAATATTCATCGTTCGAGGATAAAAACGAGGTAAGGCTTGGCGGTGAAAGAGTTCTTACTACTCCCGATTATGCCGCATACATAAAGATCGCAGAGGGCTGCGACAACAGATGCGCATACTGCGCTATTCCCTCAATACGCGGCAAATTCAGAAGCCGTACTATCGAGGATATTGTTGAGGAGGCTAAGCAGCTCGATGAGCTCGGAGTCCGCGAGCTTACCGTTGTTGCGCAGGATACGACCCGTTACGGACAGGATATCTACGGAGAGTACAGTCTTGCAAAGCTTCTCCGCGCAATAACAAACGAAACGAAGATCCCGTGGATAAGGCTTCTCTACTGCTATCCCGACAAAATAACAGACGAGCTTGTCGCCGAGATAAGAGATAATCCAAGAATTCTCAAATATATCGATATGCCGATACAGCATATCAGCGACAAAATGCTCCGCGCCATGAATCGACACGGCGACAGCAAGCTTATAAAGGAAGTTATAGCAAAGCTTCGTCGCGAGATACCGAGCATCGTTATCCGCACGACCTTTATCGTCGGCTTCCCAGGAGAGACCGAAGAGGATTTCAACGAGCTGTGCGAATTCATAAGCGAGACAAAATTTGACCGTGCAGGCGCATTTGCCTATTCCAGAGAGGAAGGCACCCCCGCTTATGATTTCGACGATCAGATAGACGAGCAAATAAAGCTTGACCGCGCCGATATAATTATGAGGGAGCAGATGAGGATCTCTGATGAGAGAAACAGCAAAATGATCGGAAAGACAATAACCGTTCTTTGCGAGGACTTTGACCCTGTAAGTGAGACCCATTTTGGAAGAAGCGAGGCTGACGCTCCCGAAATTGACGGCAAAATATATTTCAAAGCAACAAGACGTGTTGCACCCGGAACCTTTGTTGATGTAAAAATACGCGATGTGCTTGACTACGATCTTATTGGCAGAGCACTTTTAGACACACAAAAATAATTAACCGATAAGGCAGGAGGTAATCTATGAAAATGAATCTTCCGAACAAATTGACGGTCCTCAGACTTTGTCTTGTTCCAGTAATTATAATATTCGGTATGCTTCCGAATACAGTTATAAACTTCTATCTTTCTTGTTTTATCTGTGCAGTTCTTTTTATAGGGACAGCTGTTACAGATATGCTTGACGGAAAAATTGCAAGAAAATACGGACTTATCACCGATTTTGGTAAATTTCTTGACCCCATTGCCGATAAGTTTATGGTGCTCGGTGCTATGTTTGTTATTTTATATAAGTTCCCAGCCCTCAGAACCGTGATGATCTTTACTCTTATGATCGTCGTTTTCAGAGAGCTTGCGGTAACCTCTATGCGCCTTGTAGTTTCTACGGGCGAGGGTATAGTTATCGCGGCAAACATGCTTGGAAAAATAAAAACCGTTTCGCAGATAGTTGCGGTAAGCACTATCTTCCTTGAGCCCGTTGTTCAGCTTGTGGCAAAATATCTTGTTGAGCTTATAAGCGGCAAACCGTGGAATTTTGAGGTAGGAAAAATAATTCCCCTATCGTGGCTTTCTATCATATTCACAGTTGTTATGACTGTATGGTCTGGCATAAACTACATAAAAGGATATTGGAAATATCTCGATCCTCAGAAATAATTTTTACGGAGAACAGATAAAATGTACGATCTTCCATCAAAAATATTCAGCGGCGACTTCAAAGAGGGTCACGTTCAAGGCATCGCCGTCGATATGCTACGCGGCTACGTTTATTTTTCATTTACGACCGTTCTTATAAAAACCGACCTTTGCGGTAATTTAATAGGAAGTGTGGATCATATTGCAGGTCATCTCGGCTGCATAACGTTTGATGCCGACAGAAATAAGGTTTACGGCTCACTTGAATTAAAGCACGATGCCATCGGCAAGGATATTATTCAAAGAACGGGCTGGGATCCCACGGCAGAGGATGCCTTCTATCTCGTTGAATTTGACTGTGACAAGATCGTTCGCACAAAAATGGATGCCGAAAAAGAGAGTGTTATGCGGGCAGTCTGGCTGCGAGACGCGGTTGAGGACTACAATGCTTTTGACGAGGTAAGCGGCAAAAAGCACCGTTATGGATGCTCGGGCATTGACGGCACCGCTTACGGCGTTGAGTTTGGCAAAGACCCTTCGTCAGACAAAAAAATAATGGTCTGCTACGGTATTTATGAAGAAAATGACCGAGAGGATAACGATCATCAGGTCATATTGCAGTACGACCCATCGGTGTTTGATATCTATGGAAAAGAGCTTTGTCAGGAATCTCCGCACCACAGCGGTCCCGAACACTGTGAAAAAAAATATTTTCTTTATACGGGCAATACCCGTTGGGGTGTTCAGAATCTTGAATATGACGAATATACCTCAACATATATAACCGCGGTTTATAAAGGCAGCAAGCCAAAATTTCCAAACCACTCTATTTTCTTTATAGATGCAAAGGTAGAGGCGTGTAAAAAAGAGCTTATCGGAAGATGTGGTGAGCACGGTCTGTGCTTAACGCTTGCCGATCCGAGAGGAGAGAAAAAGGCAGATATTCCCGGAACGAATTTTCCATACGGCTCAACAGGAGTATTCTCCTGCTCTGACGGAACTTATTATTTTTCACATCCACAAAGAATAAAATCAGAAAAGATCTATTCAAGCTTTATCCATAAATATCGCATTGGAAAATACGATGAAATTTTTGAACTGATATAAAAACAGGCTGTATACAGCCTGTTTTTATATTACGTAATAGATAAGCATATCTGTTACTACTGCCGCGATAACCACAACGGCTATCGGCATTTTTTTGATAAGTGAAAGTAGGATTGCCACAAGTGCTCCCGTAGCACCTATTATCCAATGCTCCCCGTCAACACCGAGAACACCCGGAAATATCAACGCCGCCATTGCCGCATAGGGTATAAGCTCAAGATATTTCTTGAACTTTTTCCCAAATTTGATTTTGTCCGTTATAACAGAGGGGATCATTCTCGGGATATATGTAACGATCATCATACAAACAATAAGCAAGAACGTGTTCATTGTGCCACCTCTTTTCTCTCGTCCTCATCGTCCTTTATAATTACCATTCCGACACCTGCTCCCGCAAGAGTGGAAACTATCAATGACCACGAGGGATCAATAAAAATTTGGAGAATAAAATTGATGAGTGCGGTAATAACAACAAGGGCGAGCATACGGATATTTCCCTTTACGTTCGGTACAAGTAAGGCAATAAACATTGCATAAAGCGCGATGCCAAGGCTATTTGATACGATACCGGGAAGAATTGCTCCGAGAAGCATTCCTATCGCCGTACCTATCACCCACGACGAATAAGTGCCCGTGATTATTCCTAAAAAGTACCACTTGTCACACTTTTCCTTATCGGTCGTCGTAAATATTGCAAAGGATTCATCGGTAACTCCAAAGCTACATAAAAGCTTGACAGGAAGCGACGTTTTCTTCATTCGGTCAAACACGCAGGTGCTCATTATGAAGTGTCTGAAATTCATAATAAAGGTTGCAATAATTATAGCAAGTCCGCCTGATCCCTCGGCTATCATGCCTACCGCCATCATCTGACTTGCTCCTGCAAATACCATTGCCGACATAGCAATCCCCTCGGCAGACGTAAGTCCCGCCGTCGAAGCCATTATAGCAAAGGCAATTGCCACGGGAATAAACCCAAATATAACGGGAACTGACATTTTCAGTCCACCCAAATAGCTCTTTAATCCTGATTTTTTTCTGCTCATAATTATACAAGTCGGAAGCCAAGCGGTCTTTAGGAAGA
>JAZSIV010000040.1:0-19626 GCA_045533995.1 Eubacteriales bacterium | reverse complement strand
AAAAAACTCAAGTACAGCTGTCTGTACATGAGTCTCGTTAATTAAGGCACGCCAGACTTTAGGTCAGTGTTGTTGACTTGCCGCAATAAATGCAAACTACTCCCTCACGAGCTAAATATTTTCTATATTATACCATACTATTATACTTTTGTCAAGAACGTTTTTCTTTTTTAATTTTTATAAATCGTTGACACGAGGTTAATTGTGTGATATAATTGTAAGGATATAAAATTACGAAATTTAATTATGGATGAGGTAGAATATTGAAAAATTCAATGCAGCTTCGTTCCGGTGTGACTATACACGAAATAGGCAGGGACGAGGCTAATACGAAAAGCTATCTTACCCGTCAATCGCTTTCTATGATGCACCTTATGCCCTCGGGCGAGCCTGTTGCATTTGAAATTGCGCCTGACGGTAATATTATATACTATTTTGCCCCAGATAAGGTTGTTGAGGCTCCGCCTGAAATGTGGTACAGTCCTCGCGCAAAGGTCGACCCGATAACACTTGAAAGCGGAACTGTGATCGAGAGAATGAGCATAAAAAGGGCGGCAAGCTGCGGATATTTTCCAATTGAAAGACTTAAGCAGATGAACTATGAGCCCATTGAAGAGCCTGTGGCGTACACTCTGCGTTCCGATAAGTCTATTCTTTATTTTTACGATAAGAAGACAGCTAAACGACTTCCTCTTATGTGTGTCAGGTGCGGAAAAGCGGTGCGCTATAAGAAGAAGCTGTGCGAGGCTTGTTATAATGAAGAGATGGCGATCAGACGCGCAGAGGGCGATGCTCACAGATCGGAATATTATGCGAAGGATCCTAAAAAGGTGCTCTTTTTCGATCTCGAGCTGACCGGCTTTTATGAAAGAGACGAGATACTGTCGATAACGGTGGTGAATGCTGACGGTGAGCTTATAATGGATACTCTTGTTAAGCCCACGCATACCAAGAAGTGGAAGAGAACAGAGAAGATACACGGTATTACACCCGAAATGGTAGAGGATGCGCCTACACTTGAGGATCTCACCCCCAAGATAAAAGAAATATTTGCCGATGCCGAAAACATTATTGCTTACGGTGTTTCAACCGATTACAGCCATATAAAGATGATCTATGAGACTGAAGAGGAGAGAAAAGCTCTGTATGACAAGGTATGCTGCTGTGCAAATGAATATGTCAGATACATACATGAGCATCATCCCGAGCTTACAAATGCTTCGCTTATAGATGCAATGGAATGTTTTTCGATCGAATGGGAGGGAGTTCCTCATTCGTCTCTTGCGGATACTATCGCTTGTATGAAGGTGTGGGCAAAGCTTTTCCCGCATTACTATGAGGCGTGATTTTCAGGAAAGGAAGATTGCTTTTTAGCATTGTTCGGGGAAAACTTTATTAAGTTTTCCCCGAACGTATAATAGTTATTATGAAAGAGATTTTACTTTGTAAATACGGAGAGATTGTTCTTAAGGGAGCAAACCGCAAATATTTTGAGGATATGCTTTGCCGCGAGATGAAAAAGAGGGCAAAGGCATACGGAATTTTTGACGTTTACCGTTCACAGAGCACGATATACATAGAGCCGCTTGACGAGTTCTGTGATTTTGACGGAATGTTTGAGGCGGCATCTAAGGTGTTCGGTATAGTTTCGCTTTCGAGAGCGGCTGTTTGTGATAAGGATATGGACAGCATCCGCAAGACTGCAAGAGAGTACCTTCCCGATTTTCTTTACGGAAAGAAGACATTTAAGGTTGAATCAAAGCGTTCGGATAAGAGCTTTCCGCTCGATTCTATGGAGCTTTCGCGCGAGATAGGTGGAGAGGTTCTTTCGGTATGTCCCAAGATAAAGGTTGACGTGCACAACCCCGAGATCACTGTGCGCGTTGAGGTGCGTGAGTTCGGAGCTTATGTCAGCGCGGGTCGCTTTAAGGGCGCGGGCGGTATGCCTATCGGAACGAATGGAAGGGGACTTCTGTTGCTTTCGGGCGGCATAGATTCACCCGTTGCGGGATATATGATGGCAAAGAGAGGACTCAAAATTGAAGCTGTTCATTTTGAGTCATTCCCATACACAAGCGAGAGAGCAAGACAGAAGGTTCTTGACCTTGCAAAGCTTTTGGCTGTATATGCGGGCGATATATACGTTCATGTGGTGTCGCTCACACACATTCAGGAAGAGCTTGTAAAGGCTTGTGAGGAAGATTATTTCACGCTTCTTCTTCGCAGATATATGATGACTATTGCAGAAAAGATAGCAAAGACGCATAATTGCGGCTCTCTTATCACGGGAGAAAGTCTTGGTCAGGTCGCTTCCCAGACGATGCAAGCAATAGAGGTTACAGATGCGGCAGTCAAGTCAACACCCGTCTTCCGTCCTTGTATTGGAATGGATAAAGAGGAGATCGTGCAGGTAGCGAGAAAGATAGATACTTTTGAAACGTCTATTTTGCCGTTTGAGGATTGTTGCACCGTCTTTACTCCCAAGCATCCTAAAACAAGACCCGAGCTTGAAAAGGTACTTGTTGAGGAAAGAAAGCTTGATTTCGATGCGCTTGTTGAGGAAGCATTGGCTTCTGTTTATACAGAGCATATTATAGCTGAATATTAAAAATAATAAAAAGAACGAGGATTACGGGCTGTACTCTAAAGGACAGTTTTTAATTTCAACAGGAAATAGTACCTACCGACAGGAAAAGGACAGAGAATGTTTTTGCACTCTCTGTCCTCTTTTCTTCGCAAGCACTGCATTCGTGGTCACAAATGCGAATGAAGTGAAGTTTTCGCTGAAGCGAAAGTGAAGTTGCTATGCAGTGAAGTTCATGCTAACACACGAGTGAAGTTAAGTTTGCCCTCTTTGCTGAAGGCGAAACTTCACTATCCGCAGAGTAACTTCACTTACGAAGTAAACTTCACTTGCCCATTGGGGCAAACTTAGTTGCGAAGTGTCCTTACGGGCACTTCGCATATCCTCGTTCTTTTTTAATAATATGTATGCCACAATTCTTTTATCTCACATATACTGAAAAAGAAGTTATGAAAGTGAGGTAAGAATATGAATAACGGTGAATATAACAACGAAGATCTTGTTGGTACGGGTTATCTTGTAGTAAGGGTATCTACGGCGAATGGAGCTATTCCGCTTGAAGGTGCTTTTGTGACTGTCAGGGGGAGTGATCCCGCAAACACAAGCTTTTATCGCTCGGCATACAGTGGTCCGTCGGGGCTTACCGAGAAGATAGAACTTCCCGCACCGCCCAAGGAGCTGACCGAAGCACCAAACGGCTTGCGTCCTTATGCGCTTTACAGTATTGACGTTTTTTATGAGGGGTATGAGGATCTATTTTTTGTAAACGTGCCTATTTTCGATACTATAACTTCAATACAGGCGGCAAATATGATACCTAAGGTTGACAACGAATATTCTGACTCGTTTGGGCCTTATAATGACAGACTTGTCGAGAGTGAGGGGCAAAATTTATGAATAGCAATCTTCCGATAATTCCCGAGACTATAACGGTGCATCTCGGACCCCCAAACAGCAATGCTGAAAACGTTACAGTGTCCTTTCTTGATTACATATCAAACGTTGCATCAAGTGAGATATATCCGACATGGCCTGAAAACGCGATAAGGGCAAATATGTATGCGCAGGTGTCATTTGCGCTCAACCGTATATATACCGAGTTCTACCGTTCGAGGGGATATGATTTTGATATTACAAATTCAACGGCGATTGACCAATCGTTTGTAAGGGACAGAGACATTTTTGAGAATATAAGCCGGATAGCGGGTGAGTTGTTTAATAACTACATTGTCAGGCAGGGCTTTGTTGAGCCCCTTTTCGCGCAGTATTGTGACGGCTATGAGGTGGTTTGCGAAGGGCTTTCACAATGGGGAACGGTATCTCTTGCGAATGATGGACTGACGCCGTATGAGATACTTCAGTATTATTATGGTGACAATATAAATCTTGTTACCGATGCTCCCGTGGCGGGTATAACGGCAAGTGTTCCCGATTTTCCGCTTCGGGCGGGCTCGGTCGGAGATGACGTAAGAACGGTACAGATAAGGCTTAACCGTATTTCAAATAACTATCCCGCTATTCCAAAAATAATTGAGCCCGACGGATTTTTCTCGGATGACACTGAAAGGGCAGTCAGAGATTTTCAAACTATTTTCGGGCTTGAATCGGATGGGATAGTTGGTAAGGCAACGTGGTACAAAATACAGCAGATCTACAATGCTGTAAAGAAGCTTAACGAGCTTAATTCGGAGGGAATAACGCAGTCGGAGGTAACCCAGCAGTTCGATACCGAGCTTTCGGTGGGCGACAGCGGAAATGACGTTGCAAATCTTCAGGTTTATATTGACTATCTTTCCGCATATTACAACACGATCCCGTCTGTTACGGTAGACGGAGATTTCGGAAATGCGACGGAGGAGTCGGTGAGGGCTATACAGAGGACCTTTGACCTTCCTGTCACGGGAGTTGTTGATGCCGCCACGTGGGAGGCACTTTACAGAGCATATCTTGGAATAATACAGACGATATCGACCGATTTTACCGAGGACGTGACCATACCTTATCAGGGAGTGCCGCTTCGTATCGGTTCTGAGAGCGAGGAGGTAAGGCTGCTTCAGGAGTATCTGAATTTTATATCTCAATTTTATACACAGATACCGTCTGTTTCCGTTACGGGATATTTCGGCACACAGACGAGAAATGCCGTGCTTGCATTTCAAAGACTTTTCGGAATAGAGGAGCTCGGCGTAGTTGGAATTCTGACTTGGAGCGCCATAACCGATCTTTACAGCGACTTATATAAGGGCGAGGAGCTTCGGGAAGGACAGTTCCCGGGGTATGACGTCGGAGCATAGTTTTATATTTGGAGGGATAATATGCCAAGGAGAAATGAAGCGGATGCCGTAAGAAATCTGCAAAGATATCTGCGTCAGCTTTCTTATGAGGACGATGATTATTTGCCACTTCCCATCGACGGGATATTTGATGATGCTACGAGAGATGCACTTGTCCGTTTTCAGCAAAAAAACGGGCTTGAGGCAAGCGGAGTGGCGGACAGAAACACGTGGGATATGCTGTTTGCGCGTTATTTAAGTTCTTTGAATTTCTTTGCTCCGCCGCGCGAATTCAGCCCCTTTCCGAGAGTTCCCGACGGGTACGTCTTAAATCTTGGAGACAGGGGATTCGTTGTAAATTCGGTGCAGTTTTTACTTGATGATGCGTCGACGATCCAGGATGATATTGGTCCTGTCGAGATAACGGGTGTTTTTGACGAGGATACCGAGAGGGCGGTCGCTATCTTTCAAGCCGCAACCGAGCTTCCCGTTACGGGCACGGTCGACAAGGCAACGTGGGATATGCTTGTGGATACCTACAACACCCACGGAAAGAATTACAGGCAATAATTTTTTTTGCGGTCATAATGAGGGTTGTCAGCAGAGTAAATTTAGCAAAGGGTAAATAAAACGATATTTATTTGCCAATAATCAAGCAGTGAGTTCTCAATAAATGGGGGAAGGTCGATTCAGATGGCTAACAGATTTACTCAAAAGGCACAGAAGGTGCTTGAACGTACACATACCGAGGCTCGTCAGATGGGGCACACGTATATTGGTTCGGAGCATCTTTTGCTTGGACTCGCCGCGGAGAACGAGTCAATAGCCTCAAAGGTGCTGAGTACAAGAAATATAACCTACGAAAAAATAAGTCAGATGGTTATGGATGTAGCGGGATGCGGTGTGGAGAGCAGAGTGTCACCCCTCGATATGACACCGAGGACAAAGCGCATAATTGAGGAAAGTGCCTCGGTTTCTCTCAAAGGATCTGCCGCGTATATAGGAACAGAACATATTCTTTATGCCTTACTTTGCGAAAAGGATTGTGTGGCTGTTAAAATACTTGAAGATATCGGAGTGTCGGTAAGCGATCTTAAAAGTGATCTTGACGTTTATCTCTCTGTTGGTAAGGATAAATCAAAGGAGAACGTCGAGAACATCAAAAAGAACGGAGCGGGGAAGATCGCGGGAGCGCCAACGCTCTCAATTTACGGACGTGATCTGACCGCCTTGGCTGACAAGGGAAAAATAGATCCCGTTATCGGTCGGGAAAGTGAGACCGAGAGTATAATTCGTATTCTATCAAGGAGAACAAAAAACAATCCTTGTCTTGTCGGCGAGCCCGGAGTCGGAAAAACAGCTGTCATTGAGGGGCTTGCACAGCGCATAAGCAGAAAAAACGTTCCCGATAATCTTAAAGACCGCAGGATAGTTGCGCTTGATCTTTCGGCAATGATAGCGGGGGCAAAATACAGGGGAGAATTTGAAGAGAGAGTAAAGAACGTTATGCAGGAGCTCTCAAAAAATCCCGATATAATACTTTTTATTGACGAGATACACATGATCATCGGTGCGGGTGCTGCCGAGGGTGCGGTGGATGCAGCAAATATCCTCAAACCTGCTCTTTCTCGCGGAGAGGTCAGAATGATAGGTGCAACAACGCTTTCGGAATACCGTGCCCATATAGAAAAGGATTCAGCCCTCGAGAGAAGATTCCGTCCGGTGAGTGTGGGTGAGCCGAGCGAGGAGGAAAGCATTAGAATAATAGAGGGGCTTCGCGACAAATACGAGGCGCATCATAAGCTTAAAATTTCCGATGAGGCAATAAGAGCCGCGGTGTCGCTATCGGTAAGATATATTCCCGATAGATTTCTGCCCGACAAGGCGATAGATCTTATTGACGAAGCGGCTTCAAAGCTCCGTATAGATTCATATAAATCGCCCCCTGAAATATCCGATATAGAGGAAAGCCTGCAGAACATCGGGAGGGAAAAGGGAGTAGCTATTACCGAGCAGAATTTTGAGCTTGCGGCAAAGCTTCGTGACGAGGAACGCGAGCTTCAGAAAAAATATGACGAGCTTGTTTCTATAAAATGTTATGCCGATGAAAACGAAACGCTTTGTGTCAGGGAGAGCGATATTGCCGATATAGTTACTTCTTGGACGTCTATTCCCGTAAGCAGACTTATGGAGGAAGAAAGCGAAAGGCTGAATACACTTGAGAGAGAGCTAAAAAAGAGGGTGATCGGACAGGACGATGCGGTGGCGGCAGTTGCATCTGCCGTAAGACGCGGGCGCATAGGTCTCAAAGATCCCAAAAGACCCATCGGCTCGTTCATTTTTCTCGGTAAAACGGGAGTGGGAAAAACAGAGCTTGCAAAGGCGCTTGCAGACGTTCTCTTTGGCAATGAGGAGTCGATGATAAGGCTTGATATGTCCGAGTATATGGAGAAGCACAGCGCATCAAAGCTTATCGGCTCTCCTCCGGGATATATTGGATATGAGGAGGGGGGACAGCTTACAGAGCGCGTACGCCGCAGACCCTATTCGGTGGTGTTGTTTGATGAGATAGAGAAGGCTCATTCCGACGTATATAATATTTTGCTTCAGTTACTCGACGACGGATTTCTGACCGACTCACAGGGAAGGCGTGTTGATTTCAGAAACACGGTTATAATAATGACGTCAAACGTGGGAGCTGGCAAGAGTGATGGAGTGCGCTCTCTTGGATTTGTGAAACAGGACGAGAGCAGGGAATACGGTAAAAAAATGCTTTCTGCTCTGCGTTCGGAATTCCGTCCCGAATTTATAAACAGGATAGACGAGATAATAGTTTTCAATTCTTTAACGCTTGATAATATAAAAGAGATAGCAAAGGTGATGCTTTGTGAGCTTAAAGAACGATCGGCGGCGATAGGACTTGATATAGTCTTTGACGATAGCGTTGCAGAATTTATAGCGTCTAAAAGCTTTGACGAGCATTTTGGTGCAAGACCGCTCAGAAGAACTCTTACCTCAGCCGTTGAGAACCGTCTTTCGGAAGAATATCTTCAAGGAAAATTTTCTGCGGGTAAAAAAATAATTGCAACGGTGAAAGACGGAGAGATCATTTTTATAAATTAAAAGCAAAATGTCGTTGGCTATGCCAACGACATTTTTTATTCGATCTCCACAGAGCGAGCGGCTTGTGTGGAATAAATAAGTATTTTTTTGCAGTCCTTTGAAAAGAGTGTGCTTATTGCGTCCTTATAAAAGCTTAACTGCTTTTTGTGGCGGTCTGTCATCTTTTTTGCAAGAAGGTCATAGCTTTCAAGCTCGGATTTTGTCAGGCGGTCGGTTTTATAATCACAAAGGATAATATTGCCGTCTTTGTCCTCAATTATAAGGTCAATAACACCCTGAACGGCTAAAAATTCTTCCTTTGTCTGCTCGGCAAATTCGGGGTCGGAGTTGAGTAGGGTCGGTGGCAAAAGGATATTGAAACGCTGTTCGCGTATAATCCTTTTTGCGCTTTTTATCTCACCATAAAGCTCACTTTCAAAGAACTTTTCAAGCTCATCAAGATAAACAAGCTTATTTGTGTCTTTGGGAACAAATTTCTTTTCGATAAGACGGTAAAGTTCGGACTCAATTCCGTTTTTCTCAGCATTATCAAAATCGCAGAACTGCATAAAGAGGTGCGTTGCCGTTCCGCGTCTTGCGGAGAGAGTACCATCCTTTGATCTGCCCGAAAAGATGGGAGGCGCGGTATAAGACTTTTTGTTTTCAAAAAGATAGGTCGTGCCATCGTCACCATTTTTATGGGGATCACCGAGAATTTCGGACACCGAGATCTTTGCGGGAAGCCTTGAGGCAGCCTCGTAGGGATAGACGTAAGAAAATCTTTCGTTCAGCATTTTCTGAATTTCGCTATCTATCTCTATTTCTTCCTTTGAAACGACTTCTTCTTCGGTCGCAAAACTCGTTTTGGATATCGCATTCTTGTCTATCCACTCTATTTTGCAGAAGCTTGTGTCAAACGTGGGAGCAAGAGAGGCAAGTATCCATTCAATATATGAGTGTGATGCGCAGACGGTAAATCTGTTTTTGAATTTATGGTCGTGGATAGCGTCTTTTATAAGATCGTCACTGCTTCGGCGTGAGGTTGCACTTACGATAAGTCTTTCTCTTGCACGGGTCAGGGCAACGTAGAGTATCCGCATTTCTTCCTCGGTCTGCTTTCTTTCGGCTACACTGAGCATTGCCTCGCGCATAGGTGTATTTATACGCGCAAGACCCGATGAGTCGGCTATCTTCATTGCAAGACCGACAGAGGGCTCAAAGGCAAGGCTTTCGCGGCTCTCCTGCATATTAAATCCACCGCCCGCATTACAAAGGAAGCATACGGGGAATTCAAGTCCCTTTGACTGATGTATCGTCATAAGGGTTACTCTGCCCTCGGTCGCCTCACCAGAGGCGCTTTCGATCTTTGTGCCTTCCTCAATGATTTTATTGATGTAAACGATAAAATTATAAAGCCCCTTAAAAGAACCCGACTCAAATTTACGGGCATATTCGTAAAGTCTTATAAGGTTGTTATCGTCGTTCGAGTTTACAAGTCCCGTTGCGGCAATAAGGTTGCTTGAATAAATGTGCCGTAGCAATTTATCAACCGAAAGAGATGCCGAAAGATCGCGGTATTCTGAAAGAATATTATCAAACGTGCGGCATTTGTGTGCAAGTGCCGAGTCGCCCTCTTTGTACAGACAGAGCGCATCGTAAATCGAAAGTGTCTTGTCAGCGGCGTATTTTATTTCAACAAGCTCGTCAAGAGTAAAGTTGAATATCGGAGAGCGCAGAAGTCCTGCAAGGTATATATCTCTTTGCGGATTGTCAATGGCATTGAGAAGACAAAGTATAAGCAGAACATCGGGATTCTCAAAGTAATTTTCGTCGGTGTTGTCAGACGAGAGGATCCCCACCTCATTGAGTGCTTTCTTTACGTATGCTCCCATTGCTTTTGTTCTGAAAAGAACGGCTATGTCGTGGGGCAATATTTTTGTGCCGTCAGCCTTTTTGCCATCTTTGAGAAGCTCGGAGATTCGGAGGGCAATATACCTTGCCTCAAGGGTCTTGCTGTCCTCTTTTTTTGCTTCCTCGTCGGTATCCTCTTCGTTCTTTTCACCGTCGACAAGTATTGCTACCTCAACGGGAGCTTCATCTGTTTTTCTGTTCTCAACGATCTTTGAGAACACAAGGTCGTCGGCCTTTGTATATCCCATGCTTTCACCGCATTCGGAGAAAACAAAGGAGCAGACGGTGTTTGTGAAATCAATTACGGTGCTGTCACATCTGAAATTATTGGACATAAATATAGAAGCTGCTTGGGAATCCTCATCTGCCGTGATGTCGGGAAAGAGCTTTCTGTATTCGGAAAATACCTGCGGCTCTGCTCCGCGGAAGCTGTATATGCTCTGCTTTATATCTCCCACCATAAAGCGTGCTGTCGGCTTTGAGATCGCGCGGAATATAAGGTCCTGAACACGGTCAACGTCCTGATACTCGTCAATATAAATGTCGGTATAACGCTCGGCATATTCAAGGGCAGTGGGGGTCGGAGCGCCGTCTTTATTTACGAGAAGCTCCATTGCAAGACGTCTTATATCGGTGAATGAAAAAATATTTCTCTGCTTTTTCTCGCTGCTAAAGCGTCTGTCAAAATCATAGAGAAGATCGTACAAAGCCTCCGAGATGTGCGCCGTTTTATACATAAGCTTGAAAATGCTTTGCGGTGTGTGGGCAAAGGTTTTTTCTTTCCAAGCTTTGATTCTTTCTTTAAGCTTGTTTCTTATGCCCGTGCACTCGTCTGTAAAATCATTTTTGAATTCCTTTTTGAGTGAGCCGAGCTTGAGCGGAGTATAGCTCATTATATGCGCTCGGCAATCCTCATAGCTGCCTTCGCAGAGAAGGGTGCAAAGCTTTTCTACGTATCCCTTGTCATATGCAAAAGCTGATAGATAAGCTGAGCCTATATGCTCGTCGTCTGCCATCATATAACAGTACTCACTCAAAGCAGAGAGATAGTATTCGCACTCATCAAGCAGATTTTTCTGTATAATATTTCCGAAAGAGGTTTTAAAAAAGTCCTTGGTCGCCTCTTTTTCACAGAGAAGAGACGAGGCTTTTATAAACTCTATGCCCTCGGGCAGAGAGCTTGTTCTTGAATAGAGATCAAGAAAGATCTCGGCCAGTCTTGAAGATGAGCGAAGACCAACAAAGCATTCTGCGATCATCGAAAAATCCTCGCATCTGTTCTCATAAAAGTCATCTACCGCGTCTTCCATAACAGAGCGCGCGAGAACGTCAAGCTCTGATGCATCTGCTGTTCTGAAGGAAGGTGAGATAGAGAGCTTATCAAAGTTCGTGCGAATGACGTCAAGATAGAAAGCATCAATGGTGCAGATCTTTGCGCTTGAGATATTTATAAGCTGATTGCACAGATGCTTATTGTCGGGGTCCTCTGCAAGAGCCTCTGAAAGAGAAGTGAATATCCTTTGACGGAGCTCTGCCGCCGCCGCGCGAGTAAAGGTAACTATAAGCATATTGCTTATATCTGCGGGAGAATCCTTGTCGGTAAGGGATCGTATAATGCGCTCTGTGAGAGCCGCTGTTTTTCCCGAGCCTGCCGCGGCAGAGACAAGGAGAGTCTTGTTTCGCGTATTGATAGCGGCGCTTTGCGCTTCTGTCCAAGTACGTGCCATTTTTCTCTCCTTTCTTAATCTCGTTTTATGCGGCATATCGGCTTCATAGCGCAATATTCGCAGGGGTCGTTTTTGTTATAATCAAGGGGCGATGCATCTGCCGCGCCCGAGCGCATCTCTTCACAGATGTCGCAGATAGTTTTCTCAATATCCGATTCAAGCTTCCTAAAGAGCTCGGCTGTTGCAAGCGCTTTGCCGCTGAGTGTTCCGTCTGCCTTTTTTCTTATTCCGCCGAGAAAATCGGAAGAGAGTGTATCGTTCATCGCGCGCAATATCTTCTCATCGTCAAGAAGAAGACCGCTTCTCTTAAGCTGCTTTTGCGCGGCAGAGAAAACGCTTTCCTCGTTTTCTTCGGTTTCAAATTCAAGCATAGGGATATTTGATGACAGATAGACCACGCCTGCCGCAAGCGGCTCGTCGCTTCCTATCTTCTTGTTGAAGCTGTCGTTTTTGTTGTGCATCAGCGTGAAAAGATAGAGAAGCATCTGGATATTAAGTCCGTGCTTTATATCGTCAAGAGAGAACTGCTTTGTTCCCGTTTTATAGTCTACAACGCGGATATAAACCTTGCCGTCGTCAAGACGGAGAATATCCACACGGTCAATTATTCCCGAAAATACTGCTTTTGAGCCGTCACGAAGCTCGAATTCTCGTGCCGTAGGATTTTCATTCTTGCCATTTATATTAAGCTCAAAGAATTCGGGACGAAAATCGGAGTGTCTGAACTCGTCTATAATATTGGAGATCAGCAAAAGCGAGAGCTTGTAGAGCCTCTTGTAAAGGTGAGAGAGGCGTGCGGTTATAGGCATACCCGGGGGATTTATGCGGTCGATATATTCGTCAACGACCTCGCGGGTCATTTTTTCGATGTCTCCTATACCTATATCTAAATTTATCCCATCGGCTTTTACTATTTTGCAAAGGAGCTTTTCAAGAATATAATGTATAAACGTTCCTATGTCGTTTGCCTTAAAGCGAGAGATCTGCTCCTCACGCAGCTTGAGTACGTAGGTACAGTAATAGTTAAATTTGCAATTTACGAATTTGTCAATTCTCGACTGCGATAAATATATCTTGTCTCCAAAGACTTTATCAGCCGTCTCGCTTGAAACCGAGCACTCCGTGTCCGATACGGGAATCGGTGTGTCTGTAATAAGGCTTGACAGCACGCCATCATTTTTAGCATACTCGCGCAGTACTTTTCCCGACGGTGTTTCTTCTATGTCGGAAAGATATGAGAGAGCCGCTTTCGCGCTTGGAGTCAGCGTCAAAATATCGTGCGGATCGTAATTTGAAAGTCTGTCCTTATAAAATTTCTCCGCGCGCATGAATGGAAGAGATGGAGATGCTTTTCTGCCATCTGCCGAAGCTGTGTAGCTAAACATAAAAAGGTGTTCCGTTGGCATACTTACGCTTCTTTGAAGGTACATAAGCTCATCTGACGCACCAAATTCGTTCTTGGGTGAAAGCTTAATGTTCATTTCGCCAAGAAGATTTTTTTCGTTATAGGTGAAAAGTCCACCCTCGGAAACAGCGGCGGGGAATACACCCTCGCAAAGACCAAGTATCAGCACACATTTCGGTGCGTCTGCTCTCATCGTTGAGGCAGAGCCTATTATTACCTGATCCGCTGAAGTTGGAATAGTACCCATATCGTTTTGCGAAAAATAGAGTGAGAGAAGCTCATACAGCTCCTCGGTATCAAGGCAAAGGCAGATATCGTCCTCAGACATTGTTTCGGCAAGAGATGCAAGACCGTCACAGCATAAGCCGAACATCTTTGAATATTCTTCACTTAAACGAATATTTCCGCGCTCTTTTTCTTTTTGAGAGAGTGCATATAGCTTTCCTTCCGCTCCCGATTTAGAAAGGAAATTATATAATGAGCGGCATTTTTCAAGTATTGTTTCTTCATTGTCAAGCTCATCAAAGAGTGGAAGAAGTATGTCGCAAAGCTTTTTGCGGATATCGTTTGCAGCGCTTAAAATACGCTTTCCGCGCTCAGAAAGCTCGTCAGTATATCCGTCGGGATTCATTGTAAAATCTCTTTCGGTGAAGCGAGAGCCTTTTACCTGCCACGTTGTTATATACTGCTCGAAAAGATCAATGTCGCGCGCATCAAAGCTGTAAAGCCCCGTTTTTAAGTGAGAGATAACGTCGGTCGTGCGCCAATTATAAAGCTTTATTCTGATGGCTGAAAGCAAAAGCTTTACTATCGGGGTGGTCGAGAGAGGAGTTTTTTCGGAAAAATAGAAGGGAATTCCACAACGCTCAAAGGCGGGCTCAATTATTCCTCTGTAAGCCTCTGCATCTCGCATTAAGACAACTATATCGCGGCAGCGGTAGCCCTCTCTCATAAGCGAGAGGGTACAAGCCGCGGCGGCTTCTGCCTCGGTGTAAGGAGACGAGCATTTATAAAGGTGAATTGAATCGTGCTTTGCGGGTGGTTCGGTCTTTTGCGAAGACGACCAAAGATTATCTGCAAGGAAAGATATTGCGGGATCCTGACAGGTGTCATCGAATATCAGAATATCGCTGTGTCCGCCCGCTGCTTCGGCATCCTTTATAAGCTTTGCCTCGGAGTGAAGTATGCTTCCCGTAAAGACGGTGTCCTCTCTTGGAAATTCAAGCGGAACGGTAACGGTAACGTTTTTTGCCTGTTTGAAAATTTCTTTTATAACCTCATGTTCTACGGCGGTAAACGAGCTGAACGCGTCGATATACACGTTTGCTTCAGAGAAGAAATCATGTTCTTTGAGAGTGTCGCAGAGCTTCGATATATCGTCTGCCGAATCTGAAAAGGTGTGCCCGACAAGATTGTCGAAAGAAGCATATATAAGTGCAAGGTCGCGAAGCTTTTTTGATAAGGGGTGGTCATGCTCAAGCTTGCCCGCTGCCCTCTCAAGCTGTGACGGGGAGATGGCACAGCCCTTGAATTCGCCCACAGCCGCAAGCATCATATCGCAAATTGAGGGATCGTTTTCCACTGTTTGCCCGTATGTTTCAAGCATAGGGGAGAGTTGACGCAGATTTTCCCACATCATAGTGTATCTTAGCGGTTTTGTTATATAGTTATATTCAATTCCGCCGTATTCACGGCAAACTCTGTTATAAAGGCGTGAAAAATTAAGGACCTCAAGCGTAAGCTGTGCTGAGGGCTGCAAAGCTCTTAATGCAAGTCTTTCGCTTTGCACAGCAAACTGTTCGGGAACGATAAGATAAGACCTTATGCCTGATGCCGCATCTTCGGCTATCATATCCATAAGGTGTCGGCTTTTTGCCTGTGCCGATCTTCCGTAAACAAAATTTATCATACGCCCCCCTAAAACAACAGATTAATTTATTACGTATACATTATAACATACCTTGTGTACGAAAAACAACACAGTGAGAAGTTTTTGCAATTTTTTTGCTAATTTTTATTTTTTCGTCAAAAAATCGTCACATAAGAGGAATATACTGTAATCATAACGGAGGTCTACTTATGGAAAATTGGAATACAGAAAACAACTCCAAAGGTTTTGACATACAAAAAAACAATGCAGGTGAGGTTGAGGCGGATCATAATGCTCAAGATAATAGGCACTGTGAAATCGGCAGTGAAAATAATAAAGAAGAGCTTCAGGAGAAAATCCCGTCAGATGAAGCAAAAGAAAAAAATAATGATAAAGAAGGGCAAAACACTCTCTCAAAAGAAGAGGAAAGTAGAGAGGAGCTTCACACAGATGCCGTAGATACGGCGGAATACGTGTGGAATTCGGGAAATTCCTCGTCAGCGTCCGGCACATATCACTTCAAACCCGAAAATATGAGGGAATACGTTGGAACGGGACGAGGCAGATACACCGAGGAGCATACCGCAGATGACAAGCCCGTGAAAAATAAAAAGGGCAAGAAGCTCAAATTCGTGGCTCTTGTGGCTGTTGTTGCTATTCTTATGCTTTCTATTGGCGGCGTTATCGGTTTTGCGGTAAGCAGTCGTTTTAGCGGCGGTCTTGGTGATGATAATTCAAGAGAATCGGACATATCACTTACCAAAAACGACGGCTCAATAGACGTTCAGATCGGAATAGGCAGTACGGGATATACAAATCTTTCAAGATCAGAGGTGGTTGAGCTCGTTGCCGACGCGGTCGTTGAGGTCACAACGTCAACAGTGCAGACCGATTCCTTTTTTGGCGGAAGCTACGTCACGAGCGGTGCGGGAAGCGGAGTGGTTATTGCGCAGAACAACACATACGCGTATATAGTTACAAACTACCACGTGATTTCGGGTGCGAGCTCTATAAGCGTTACACTTACAGATAAGACAGTAGTAGAGGCCGAATATCTTGACGGAGATGTCGGAAACGATATTGCAGTTTTGAGAATAAAGACCGACAAGACGTTCCCAAAAATTGTATGCGGTTCGAGCAAGAGCCTGAAGGTCGGAGAGGACGTGGTTGCTATAGGCAATCCTCTTGGAAGCCTTGGCGGTACTGTTACCGAAGGAATAATAAGTGCCCTTGACAGACTTATAACCGTTGATGGAATAACTATGTCGCTTATACAGACGAGTGCGGCTGTCAACCCCGGGAACTCGGGCGGCGGACTCTTTAATATGGCAGGCGAGCTTATAGGAATAGTCAATGCAAAGCAAGCGGCAGAGGGAATAGAGGGGCTTGGATTTGCAATACCTATCGACAACGTTTACGATATGATAGTTGAGGTCATCGAGACAAATTATATTCACGGAAGACCGTCACTTGGGATCTCAACAGAGTACGTAGGTGATTTTTGGGAGGCTCGATCAAAATACTCGGTCAGCGCAACGGGAGTTTTTATAACCAATTCAAGCAATAATGCCCTTATGGTAAAGGATCTTCTTTATTCGATAGACGGTCAGCTTATTACCGACGATTCAAGCTACGTGGCAGCTATTGCTTCTCTTGAAATAGGCGAAAAAGTCAAAGTTCAGCTTTACAGAAAGGGAAAAGCTGTTGAAGTAGAGGTTGAAGTCATCGAATACGTACCAACGAGGATATTTGGATAAACATAAATACGGTCGGTCCACGTTTTGTGGGGCGACCGTATTGTTTATAGAATAATATATTGTGTTTTTTGCTATTGTGGTGTAAAATATATACAAGGGGTGATAAAATGGTAACTTATGAGAATATAAAACAAAATGAGGAGATACGCACGTACATCCGTAAAGCCGATGAATCGCTTTTGAGGCTTGGCTATACCGAGCACAGCTTTGCGCACGTCACAAGGGTAGCTGATACTGTAAGATATATCTTGCAGACACTCGGATATTCAGATCACGAGGTGGAGATAGCCTCTATTGCCGCCTATATGCACGATATAGGAAATATAGTCAACCGCATCGCCCACTCGCAAAGCGGCGCGATAATGGCATTCAGAATACTTGATCATCTTGGTATGGATGCCGAGGATCTTTCGGATATTGTGACCGCGATAGGAAATCACGACGAGGGAACGGGAGTTCCCGTAAGTCCTGTTTCAGCGGCATTGATACTTGCCGACAAATCTGACGTTCGCCGTAGCCGCGTGCGCAATAACGATGCTTCATCCTTTGATATACACGATAGGGTAAATTATTCGGTCAGCAGCTCCGCGCTCAAGATAAACGACCAAAAGACCGAGACCTGCCTTGAGCTTACTATTGATACCGAGTACAGCTCGGTAACCGATTATTTTGAAATATTCCTCGCCAGAATGTTGCTTTGCCGCAAAGCCGCCGAAATATTGGGGTTGAAATTCAGGCTTGTTATAAATGGACAGAGCTTGATGTGATGAAATTATGTAAAATAGTTTGCTTTTTTGCTTTTGTATGTTGTTCCGAATAAATAAGGTTCGGTTTTATCTTCAGAAAAAGTCCAATAAATATATTGCCCGTTAATTTTTGAAGTATTGAAAGTGCTCGGGTCTGATTTGTATAAATTAAGTAAAATTTCATTAGCAGTAAACATTTTTTCTTTTTCTCCTTGATTTTTTCTTTTTTTGTGATATACTGAATAGGCAAGAGGAGCAGGCAGGTTTGCCCCTCAAGCCTTGAGTTAAGAGCTAAAAGCGGATTTTGAAGAGTCTTCGCTTTTGGCTCTTCTTTTATTTTACGGTTTTGTTAGCAATCGGAAAGCGTTGAGCTATTTTTAGAAGATATGGTGATTTTTTGAGGGTGGGTAATCAGCCTCGAACCGGCATCACGCTTATCGTTTGCAGAAAGCGATCGTTTCGTCTAATTTCGCGTGATAATGCCATTTTGCGTGGCAAAATGGTGCAGTTCGATTCGGGTAAAAAAAAACTAAAATAAAGGGTGCAGATATAAAATCTGCACCCTTTATTTTGGAGCTGGTAATCAGAATCGAACTGATGACCTCGTCATTACCAACACGCTTATTTTTCTTTGATTTATAAGCAATTAACCTTTTTTGATGCCAAAATGTAGTCTATTTATTTATGAATTTTATCCGCTTCAGAGCGGAGAAAGTCGATATTTTTGGCAGTTGCGTTTGCGTACAATTGAACTGTTGTTGAGTATTTGGAGTGCCCCATAAGATCCATTGTTGCCTTTTCGTTTAAGTCATTTGTTACGCATAATGCCGCATAAGTGTGTCTGCACGAATGCGGAGTGATTTTTGCTGAAGGATTGTCTTCGCAAATATTAAGACCGTGTTCTTCTAATGCTTTGTAGAAATATCTGTCTCGGAAATTTTTTGCGTCCCATCTTCCGCCTTTTGGAGAAGGGAAGAGATATGGTCCTTGTGTTGACATCAGTTTTTGATAAATTGGAATTACGTCTTCTGGAATTGCAATAATTCTATTTTTTCCGGCTCTTGTTTTGCTTCCAGGAGCGAAGATCACACGTTGATCAAGATCGATGTGTTCTTTTTTTAGATCAAGAAATTCGTTTATACGTAGACCATTATAGCAAAGCGCGAGAATGGCGGTTATTGTATAATCGTTTTCCCAAAGCGACCACATTTTTTTTAATTGTTCGGGAGAGAAGCTTGGTTTTTCTTCCTTTTTTTCTGCTTTAGGGAATGTAACGAGCTGCGCGTAATTTTTATTTATCAGATCATTTGCCATAGCAATCTGACACATCAGAGAACCGACGTTCTGGATCTTCTTCCATGTTGCAAGACCGACGCCGCTTTCAGCTGCATTGTTAATAGCTTGCTGAAAGTGGGCGGTCTTTATATTTCTCATTTTGAGCTTTTTGAATTGTTCAAGGTATTTGTATCCTGAAACGTAGTTTGTTAAGCCGCTTTTAGTTAGCTTTTCTTCCTTTTGGTCAACGAGCATTTTGTAAATATCTTCAACGGTAGCTTCGTGAAGATTGCTTAAATCTTGATTGTTGTATTTTTCAAGACAAAGTAATGCTTCTGTTTTTGTTTCAAACGTTCCCAGGTGTACTCTTTTTCCATTTATGGATTTTCTTGCTTGGAATGATTTTGTTCTTTTGCCGGTGAGCTTAACAACGCTTCCCATTCCGTTAGGACGTTTGATTTTTCTTTTTTGCGACTTGGTATTGATAACCTTCCTGCCGCAGTATTGGCAAAAGATACTATCATCTTGTATTTCTTTTTGACATTTTGGGCAGGTCATATAGAGCTCCTTTGATTTCAAACAAAAAATATTGTTAGTATAATTAAGATTATTATTGCAATAATAGATGCACAACCAATATTATTTGCTTCGTTGCGCTTTTTGTTATGGTATCTACTGTGTTCTGAACGGCTCATAATTTCAATATTATCCCACGAATTATTTAATTTATTTCCATCTTTATGATGTACTACTTCGTATGGTTTAATATTTCTATTATATTTTTTTCTCGCAACGTCCCTATGTACTGGAGAAAAACCGCTTTTGCGCGCTTCCGGACTTTTTGGATTATAGTGTTGTCTATATCCGTTTTTATTTGTATAGTATCTTTTTGGCATTTAATTTTTTCTCCGTTTAGGGATTTTTCTACTTATAAAAAGTTGGAGCTACCTACTTTTGAAGAAGGCTTTGACGAGTT
>JAZSIV010000107.1:0-3644 GCA_045533995.1 Eubacteriales bacterium | reverse complement strand
GACAGCTAAGCCCTTTGGAATGCCCGAGAGCGACTTCTATACCAAGGGATACGTTGAGATTCCCGAGGTTGTTGAAAAATATCTTGCTGAGGTGAATGGTAAGAGAGCTCTTTTCCAGAACAATCCCAACCATACGAACATCTGTATGTCAAATCCCGAGGCACGCAAAATAATTGTTGATGCTGTCGTGGGGTATGCTGAGATGAATTCTCACGTGGATTATCTTCACGTTTGGCTTGCAGACGGTTACAACAACCACTGCGAGTGTGCAGAGTGTCAGAAGAAGACACCGTCAGACTGGTATGTTGTTCTTCTTAACGAGATAGATGCAAAGATGACGGCAAAGGGGCTTAACAACCGATTGGTATTTTGCTGTTACGTTGATACAACGTGGCCTGCAGAGACCGAAAGACTTAATAATCCCGACAGATTCTCGCTTTTGCTCGGAGCTATATCGAGAGACTATTCAAGACCTGTTCCCAAATTGCTCCCCGAGATTGAGATGACTAAATACGTAAGAAACAAGATAGAGCTGCTTGGTACGGTTGACGAGTATTTGTGCTATCTTAAGGAATGGCAGAGACGCTGCAAGATGAAAACGCTTGCATACGAATACCATTTCTACGTAAATCAATTTAAGGCGCTTGACCTTTTAAGCTTTGCAAAAGTAATACATGAGGACGTCAAAGGCTATGCGGCACACGGACTCGAGGGTATAATTGAGGACGGAACGCAGCGTTGCTTCTTCCCGAACGGACTTAATCTTTACGTTTACGCGTCAACTCTGTTTGATATGACAGTTGATTTTGACGAGCTTGTTGAGGATTATTTCAGTCACGCTTACGGTGAGGACTGGAGAGATGCGAGAAGATATTTTGAGTGTCTTTCCGATGTCTTTGATACAAGATACATTATGGGTAAGAAGATACTTGATGCAAGCAAAGGCAAGTATTACAGCCACGAGGAAGCCGAGAAGATGAGAAAGATAAAAGAGCTCAATGCCGAGTTTGCTCCTTTCTTTGAGTCTCACAAGAATATGCCGATGCGCGCACAGACTGTTGCATTCAAGCTGCTCAGACGATATGCCGAGTTCTGTGAGAAATTCTCAAAGCCGCTTATTCTTAAAGCAGTTGGCTGTGACGGGGAGGCAAGAGAAGCATTCCTTGCATTTCTTGATGATTTCGGAAAATACGAGCAGGAGCTCGAAGCTTATTATGACCAGCACATGTTCGGTCTTGGATATGATGGCAGATTTACAGGACAGCTTCACATAATGAATATCGGAGGATAAGTTAATGTATAAAATATATAAAATAACGTCAAACCCCGTAGTTGATTTTGCGGCAGAGGAGCTTAAAAAATATCTTCGTATGATGATGCCCTACGCGGGAGAGGTCACGATAAAATATGAGCCCGATGCTGTCGACGGATTCCGCCTTGGACTTATGACTGATTTCGGACTTGATACAAGCGAGGCGAGAAACGTAGAGCTTGACGATATTTTACATATTGATACCGACGAGAACGGTGGTATTATTGCGGGCGATAATCCCCGAAGTGTTTTGCTTGCCGTTTACCGTTATCTTACAATAAATGGCTGCCGTTGGCTCTATCCGGGAATTGACGGAGAGTTCATTCCGATAAAGGATATAGAGCCTGTATCGTATCACAAGATGGCAGACAACCGTTACCGCGGACAGTGTAACGAGGGCGCGGAGTATCAGCCCAATATGATAGAGGCGATAGATTTCACACCGAAGATAGGCATGAATATCTTTATGATCGAGTTTGACAATCCCAAGGTGTATTACGACGGTTACTATAATCACGCTGGAAATAACGCAAGAGAGCCCGAGCCGGTAACTCCCGAGACCGTTCTTCAGTGGAAGAGACAGTGCGAGGCAGAGATGGCAAAGCGCGGACTTCAGTTCCACGATATGGGACACGGCTGGACTGCCGAATCCTTTGGTATCGACACGACAGACGGCTGGGTGGCAAAGGATGAGAGTATAGTTCCCGAGGAGTCTCGCCAATATGTTGCCATGATCAACGGCAAAAGAGAGCTTTTCGGTGGTGTAGCACTTAACACAAACTTCTGTATGTCAAATCCCGAGGCGCGCGCAAAAGTAGTTAAGAAAATTGCTGATTATGCCGAGAGATCGACAAACGTTGATTATCTTCACGTTTGGCTCGCCGATTCAAGAAATAATCACTGCGAGTGTGACGAGTGCCGAAAGATGATACCGACCGATTGGTACGTAATGATGATGAACGAGGTGGACGAGGAGCTGACGTACCGAGGACTTGACACAAGAATAGTCTTTATTTGCTACGTTGATACCACTTGGGCGCCCCAAAGAATCGCGATAAAGAATCCCGACAGATTTTCGTTGCTCATAGGTGCTATCACACGTGATTATACAGAGTACGTTGATGAAAATCTTGACCTTGACAAGATAGAGCTTGCACCCTTCAAGCTCAACGAGAACGTTCTCCCGCGTACTATAGGAGAATATCTTGCACACGCAAAGGCTTGGAAAAAGCTTTGCCCTGTTCCGTCATTTATATATGAATATCATTTCTGGATCCATCAGTACCGTGATCTTGGAACCTTGAATTTTGCAAAGAATCTTCATAAAGATATTATCGGATACAAGGCTCACGGATGCGACGGAATAGTTGAGGACGGCTCACAGCGTTCATTCTTCCCGAACGGATTTGCTTTTTACGTTTACGGCGAGACCTTGTTTGATTCTTCGGTTGACTTTGAGGCTCTCAAGGAAGATTACTTCAGCCATGCTTACGGTGAGGACTGGAGAAGTGTGGTAGAATTTTTTGAGAAGCTCGGACGTGCGGCAGATTACAGATATTTCAACAAGAAGATGACGACAAATATCGAGAAGGGAAGATATTATAATCCCGAGATCGTATCCGAATTCCGCAAGGTCGAGGGAATCGTTGATGAATTTGCTCCCTTTGTAGAGGCGCACAAGAATATGCCAATGAGAACACAGACGGTATCTTACAGATTGCTCTCGCGTTATCTCGAATATTGTAAGGGATTTATCAAGGCATTTACTCTCAAAGCGGCAGGGCTTGACATTGAGGCGCAGAACGAATACCATGATTTCATTCACGATTTTGGAAAATATGAGGTAGAGATAGAGCGCTATTACGATCAGTTTATGGCGTATGAATCAATTAAGAGAATACTTGGCAGAAAGAACGGTGCAGTTCCTTTCTGATCCAGAAGCAAGCTGAAAAAACTAAGGAGACAGACAATGTATAAAATTTACAAGATCACTTCAAATCCAACGGTTGATTTTGCGGCGGAGGAGCTTAAAAAATATCTTCGTATGATGATGCCTTATGCAGGCGAGATCACAATTAAATATGACCCCGAGGCGAAGGACGGATTTCGCCTTGGACTTATGTCTGATTTCTGCCTTGATACGAGCGAGGCTGACGACATAAGACTTGACGATATTCTTCATATAGACACAGACAAAGAGGGCGGTATCATTGCGGGAGCGAGTCCTCCCTCGGTTTTGCTTGCCGTTTACCGCTATCTTACAATAAACGGCTGCCGTTGGTTATTCCCCGGTATTGACGGTGAGTTTATACCGATAAAGGATATCGAGCCC
>JAZSIV010000027.1:0-3414 GCA_045533995.1 Eubacteriales bacterium | reverse complement strand
TTCAATAAGAATTCACATCATTTTCAAATATATTTATAAATATTTCTTGTTTTGACGCTTTTTTGTGATATAATATACACAGAAAGCCTTGCATAGCAAGTCTTTGTGCTCCGCACTTTGCGCACTTTCGCGCGCCTGTGTTATTGATGGCTTCACAAAAACGTCCGTGCGAGCACACGTTTTTGTTTCATGATAGAATATACACAGAAAGCCTTGCATGGCAAGTCTTTGTGCTCCCCACCGTGCGAGCAGACATTTTTGTATTATGATTTAATAATTAAAAAGAAAAAGAATTTAGGAGAAAGCGATGGATCTTAAAAGTCTTGTTTGTGTGATAAAGAATGGCGAGCTTGACGGTATTTTTGCGCGCTTATACGGCAAAAACGTTGAGAGCGCAAGACGTCGTTATCTTGATGCAATAGAAAATTTTGCGGGAACGTACGGTGCCGACCGCGACGTTTTTCTTTTTTCGGTTCCCGGCCGCAGCGAGCTTTCGGGCAATCACACCGACCACAACCGAGGCTGTGTTATTGCCGCGTCGGTCGACCTTGACATTGTCTGTGTAGCTGCGGCGAATGACAGCAATATCATAAGAATTAAGAGCGACGGCTATGGCGAGGACGTCGTTAATATTGACGAGTACAGAAGCGCCGATCCCTCACTTTTCGGCCGCTCGTGCGCACTTGTGGCAGGTGTTTGCGACGGAATGCGCCGCGCGGGCAGAGCCGTGTGCGGCTTTGACGCATACACAACGTCATCTGTTCCGGGCGGCTCGGGGCTTTCGTCGTCTGCCGCGTTTGAGAATATGGTGGGCACGGTGCTCGATCATTTTGCAAATGACGGAAAGATAGAGCCATCCGAGCTTGCTAAAATATCCCAATATGCCGAAAACGAATTTTTTGGCAAGCCCTGCGGACTTATGGATCAGGTCGCGTGTGCTGTGGGCGGAGTTGTGGCAATTGATTTTGCCGTGCCGAGCGCACCGATAATAGAGAAGATAGATGCCGATATAGACGGCGCGGGATATGCCCTTTGCATTGTAAAGACGGGCGGAAATCATGCCGATCTTACCGACGATTATGCGGCTATTCCTGCCGAAATGCGCTCTGTCGCCGCGGCTCTTGGAGTGAGATATCTTCGTGAGAGCTCACGCGATGCGCTTCTTTGCGCCCTGCCTGAGCTTCGGGGAAAGGTTGGCGATCGCGCGATACTTCGCGCATTCCACTTCTTTGATGAAAACGAGAGAGTTGAACGGCAGAAGGAAATGCTGAAGCAAGGCGACATAGAGGGATTTTTCGGAGAGGTCATCGCGTCGGGTCGCTCGTCATTCTCTTATCTGCAGAACGTATATACTACAAAAAACACAGCCGAGCAAGGAGTATCCCTTGCCCTTTGCCTTGCAGAGAGCGAGCTGTCTGCAAGGGGTGGTGCGTGGCGAGTCCACGGCGGCGGCTTTGCGGGAACGATACAAGCGTTCGTTAAGAAAAGCGAGGTAGAGGAGTTCAAGAGAAATATCGAAAAGGTGCTCGGCGAGGGCGCGTGTCTCGTGCTTTCTATCCGTCCCGATGGCGCAATAAAGCTTATTTAAGAGGAGTGTTAGCTATGGCTGAAAACAAAAAGATCAAGGGGGCAGAAGAGTGCTCCTGTCATAAAAAGAAAAAGGCAATAGTGCTTACGGCATCGCTCGTTGCATCCTGCGCGCTTTTATATGCGCTTTACAAATTGCTCTTTAATCTTTTGCCGCCCGATGTTGTGCTTGCGATATATACTGTCGTGTCGGGCATCTGCATCGTCGCATATTTCCTCTATAACAGGGGATTTTCGCGCAGGGGAGTGACCCGCGAGATGCTTCCCGACAGCATGAGTGACGAGCAAAAGGAGGAATTCATAGCCGACGGAGAGGCGAGGATCAAAAAAAGCAAGCCCTTGCTTGTCGTAATAATCGGTTTTGTTTTTACCTTTCTTATAGAGGCGGTCGAGCTTTTCGTTCTGCCGCTGATAATGGAGCTTATAGGAAAATAAGATGAGGATAGTCAGCTTATATTCGGGCTCGGGCGGAAATTCGACCTACATAGAGGCGGCGGGCACGCGAATTCTTATTGACGCGGGCAAGAGCGCTCGCAGACTTTGCTCGGCTCTGTGCGAGATAGGTAGTTCTATTGACAAAATTGACGCGATCTTTATAACTCACGAGCACAGCGATCATATCTCGGCACTTGAAACACTTACAAAAAAGCACGATATACCGATACATATTACCGAGCGGAGCGCAGAGCGGTTTTGCGGCTCGCGCTTTGAATGTGTGCGAAATAGAATTGTTTTGCATACGCCCCTATTTTGCGAGGAAGTCGGCGAGTTGCGGATATCATCCTTTGTGACCCCGCACGACAGCGAGATGAGTGTCGGATACAGAATTGATTTCTGTGAGGACGGAAGTGCTCATTCTATCGGCTTTGCTACCGACGTCGGATACGTGACCGAGGATATACGCGGTGCGCTTAATGGTTGCGAGGCGGTCGTGCTTGAATTTAATCACGACGTTGAGATGCTTCTTGAGGGACCTTATCCCCGAGAGCTTAAAAACAGGATACTTTCAAAGAGAGGGCACCTGTCAAATGCCGATGCGGCGCTCTTTGCATATCAACTGACAAAGAGAGGAACTCGCGCGTTTTTGCTTGCCCACCTAAGCGAGCAGAACAATACTCCCGAAGCGGCACTTGGTGAGTTTCTTTCGGCGGTTGCCGATAGCGAGATCGCCGTTGCGGTAGCCTCGCCCGATCTGCCAACAGAAATCAATTACGGAAAGTGACAGCACGGAGATAAATAAATGATAAATTTGAAGCTTATAAGTATAGGAACTTTGAAAGAGAGCTATCTGCGCGAGGCGTTTTCGGAGTATTCGAAAAGACTTTCGGGAATGTGCCGCTTTGAGTCGGTCGAGCTTAAGGAATACAAGCTGTCCGATTCACCGTCTCAGACTGAGATAGACGCGGCGCTTGAAGAAGAGGGCAAAAGGGTGCTCGCGTTAATGCCCGCGCGCGCATATAAGATCGCGCTGTGTGTCGAGGGGAAGCAGTTTTCTTCCGAGGAGCTTGCTAAAAGGATAGATGATGCTGCACAGACGCATAGTGAGATATGCCTTGTTATTGGAAGCTCGTACGGGCTTTCGCCAAACGTAAAAAAGGCTTGCGACTTGCGCCTTTCGGTGTCGGCTCTGACTTTTCCGCATCAGCTGATGCGTGTGATCTGCGCCGAAGCCTTTTACCGCGCATTCAGTATAAATAAAGGAACCAAATATCACAAGTGACCAGATAAAGTGATTTTACAGAGGGAAGCTTTTGGTGTGGTTTAAGGGGGGAGGCTTTTTGCAAAAAGCCTCCCCCCTTGACCCCCCTCAAAAAACCTTTCGGACTA
>JAZSIV010000034.1:0-10283 GCA_045533995.1 Eubacteriales bacterium | reverse complement strand
CGATAAACGATAAATCCTTACTTCTTATAAATTCGGGAATGGCTCCAATGAAAAAGTATTTTATCGGAGAGGAGATCCCCCCGAGTAACAGAGTTACTACCTGCCAGAAGTGTATCCGTACACCCGACCTTGAAAGAGTTGGTCACACGGCTCGTCACGGTACATTTTTTGAAATGCTCGGAAACTTCTCGTTCGGAGACTATTTTAAGGACGAGGCTATACCGTGGGCTTGGGAGTTTCTCACAAAGACTCTTGAGATTCCCGAGGACAAGCTCTGGCCTTCTATTTATGAAAATGACGAAGAGGCATACGTTATCTGGAAGGATAAGATCGGTGTGCCCGAGGAGCATATAGTTCGTCTTGGTAAGGCAGATAACTTCTGGGAGCACGGAAGCGGTCCTTGCGGTCCTTGCTCGGAGATCTACTTTGACAGAGGCGAAAAGTACGGATGTGGCTCGCCCGACTGCAAGCCCGGCTGTGATTGCGACAGATTTATGGAGATCTGGAACAACGTTTTCTCTCAGTTCAATAATGACGGAAACGGAAACTACACAGAGCTTGCACAGAAAAATATTGATACAGGTATGGGTCTTGAGCGTCTCGCTTGCGTAATGCAGGGCGTTGACAATATGTTTGAGGTCGACTCGATACGCAAGGTTATTGACAAGGTCTCTGAGATATCAGGCAAGAGCTATGGTGATAATGATAACAACGATATTTCTATAAGAGTTATAACAGACCACTCAAGAAGTGCGATGTTTATGATATCCGACGGAGTTATACCCTCAAACGAAGGCAGAGGATACGTTTTGCGCAGAATCATCCGCCGAGCTTGCCGTCACGGCAAGCTTCTCGGAATCAACCGCGCTTTCCTTAAGGAAACTGTGACGACCTCTATTGAGGAAAGCAAGTGCGCTTATCCCGAGCTCGACGCGAAGAGAGATTATATCCTTAAGGTGATCGCTAACGAGGAGAGCCGCTTTGATGCGACTATCGACGCGGGACTTTCCATTCTCAGCAATATTATGGAAAGGTGCAAGGCAGAGGAGAAGAGTACCATTTCGGGCGATGATGTCTTCAAGCTTTACGATACCTTCGGTTTCCCGATAGACCTCACACGTGAGATCGCTGACGAGGCGGGACTTGCGATTGATGAGGACGAGTTCACAAAGCTTATGAAGGAGCAGAAGGACAGAGCAAGAGCCGCAAGAGGAAATATAAGTGGATGGGATGAGAATTCCAAATCGCTCATTTCTGGACTTGGAAAGACAGAATTTGTGGGATACACCACCACTTCGTCCGATGCAAAGGTCGTAGCTATCATTGCTGACGATATGCTTGTTGATGAGATCAACGAGGGTGAGTTCACGCTCGTTCTTGACAAAACGCCTTTCTATGGAGAGGGCGGCGGTCAGGTCGGTGACGAAGGAACTGTATCGACAGCTGATATGGCAGCGCTTGTTCTCGATACGAAGAAGACAGATGGAGTATATCTCCACATCTGTAATATGAGCAGCGGCACTATCAAGGTGGGCGACGCCGTTAAAGCTGAAGTAAACGCAGAGAGACGTGCGGCTATTATGCGTAACCACTCCTCGCTCCACTTGCTTCAGGCAGCGCTTCGCGAGGTGCTTGGTAACCACGTTGAGCAGGCGGGCTCTTACGTTGATGAAAAGAACGGACGCTTTGACTTTACTCACTTTGCGGCAATGAGCGCTGCGGAGATCGCAAGGGTCGAGGCTATTGTAAACAGAAATATTCTCGCAGGTGTTACCGTTGACACGGTAGAGACCGATATCGAGAGTGCAAAGAAGATGGGAGCTATGGCTCTCTTTGGGGAAAAGTACGGCAAGATCGTGCGTGTTGTAAAGATGGGCGACTGCTCGACAGAGTTCTGTGGAGGTACTCACGTTGATAACACCGCAAAGGTCGGACTTTTCAAGATAATTTCCGAGTCCTCGGTAGCGGCGGGCGTTCGTCGTATCGAGTGCACAACGGGACTTGGAGTTCTTCTGATACTTGAGGAGCAGAAAAAGGCGATCGCTGACGTTGCGAGCGAGCTCAAAACTCAGCCCTCCGATATTTCAAAGCGTGCAAGTCAGCTTCAGGGCGAGCTTCACGCGGCAAAGAAGGAAATAGAATCTCTTAATGCTAAGCTTGCCAACTCAAAGCTTGACGGTATTCTTTCTTCTTCCAAGAGCGTTGGCGCGCTTAAGCTCATTGTCGCCAAGCTTGATGATATGCAGATGGATGCTGTAAGAAGCCTTGCTGATGAAATAAAGGCAAGATATGCCGACGTTGTTTCTGTCTTTGCGGTAAATGCTAACGGAAAGCTTAATTTCCTTGCTTGTGCAGGAAAGGATGCAGTTGCAGCGGGGGCACATGCAGGTAAGCTTGTTGGTGCAGTTGCGGCAGTTGCCGGCGGTAAGGGCGGCGGACGTCCTGATAACGCGATGGCAGGCGGTAGCGATGCTTCAAAGATTGACGAGGCATTGGCTACGGCAGAGGACATGCTTGCTTCTATGTTGAAATAAATAATTATACAAATGCTTCGGGATCTTCTCGAAGCATTTGTTAGATTAATAAATTATAAATTATTGAGAGGAAAATGACAATGAATTTTACAAATCCTTCAATCGACGTTATTAAGAATAAAAAGCTCTATATATTCGATATGGACGGAACGATATATCTTGGCGGCAAGCCCTTTGAGTTTGCTGTAAGATTCATAAACAATCTCAGAAATTCGGGAAGAAAAGTGTTGTTTTTTACAAACAATGCGTCTCATACGGATGAGTTTTATATCAAGAAGTTGAACAGGCTTGGATTTGCCGCAACCGAAGATGAGATAATGACATCGGGAGATGTTACTGCGGAATATTTGAACAGGCACCGCAGCGGACAGAGTGTTTATCTTGTTGGCGTGCAAGAATTGTGTGACGATTTTTTCAAGAAAGGAATAAATCTTGTAGAGGGAGATGTAGAAAAAGCTGACATCGTTGTAACGAGTTTTGATACAACTCTTACATATAAGAAGCTTGATGATGCTTGTAGACTTATAAGAAACGGTGCGGAATTTTTGAGTACACACCCTGACTTTAACTGTCCTACAGAAACGGGATTTATACCAGATAGCGGTGCTATCACAGCATTCGTTACAGCATCAACCGGTAAGACTCCTACCTATTTCGGAAAGCCTTATAAGGAAACAATAGAGATGATCTCCGAGGCAACAGGCTTTGACAGAGATGAAATGTGTATCTTCGGAGACAGACTTTATACAGATATCGCACTTGGAAAGAAATTCGGAGTTACATCTGTTCTCGTTCTTTCGGGTGAGACACAGCCCGCTGATGTTGATGCGGCAGAGGTGTGTGATAAGCCTGATTTCGTATTTGATTCACTTGATAACGTGGATAAGGAAATCTTTGGCTGATATTTATTTTAGAAAATTTCTCGTGGAAATTATGAAAGGATAATTCGGTATGGCATTTGATTCAGGTATGCTCGCTTGTACGCTTTCGGAAATAAGGCGTGTTGCGCTTGGCGCAAGAATTGAAAAGGTATATCAACCCGAACGCGATGAGATCATATTGCAAATGCGCTCGTTTGAGGGTGAAAAGCGTCTTCTTATTAATGCCGGCTCGAATAATCCTCGTATTGGTTTTTCAGAGATAAAGCGTGAGAATCCGCAAAATCCGCCTATGTTTTGTATGCTTCTTCGAAAATATCTTCAGGGCGCGAAATTAAGCTCTGTTGAGCAGGCGGGATTTGACCGTATAGCTGTACTTCGTTTTACGGGACGCGACGAGCTTGGCTTTGAGTGTGAAAGATATCTCATTGTTGAGCTTATGGGAAGATACAGCAATCTTATTTATACCGATGCGAACAAGAAGATTGTGTCGGCACTAAAAACTCTTGATATTTCCAATGCATCCGAGAGGCAGATACTTCCGGGAATGACATATATGCTTCCCGATGCGAGAGGAAAGCTTGACCCATGCAAGCGCACGTTTGAAAGTTTTTCGGCTCTGTTTGAACAAGCACCCGAGGATAAGCCGTGTGATAAATTTCTTGTTTCTGCATATATGGGACTTTCTCCCGCAGTGGCAAGGGAAATAGTGTTCAGAGCGACAAGGCATATCGACACACCTATAAAGTATTGTATTGCAGAGGAAATTTTCAAAGAATTCGATGCTGTTATCAGAGTTGTAGAGGAGGAAAGCTTTGATCCCGTGCTTGTTTCCGATGAAACCAAGCCGATAGAATATTCTTTTATTCCGCTGACGCAGTATTCGGGCTTTAATATCGAGCATTTTAACAGTGCGGGAGCTCTCCTTGACAAATTTTTCGGTGAACGTGACAAGGAACAGAGAGTCCGCCAGCGTGCATCGGATATATTAAAGCTGTTAACTAACGCCGAGAGCAGACTTTGCAAAAAAATCGAGCTGCAGCGCACAGAGCTCTGCGAATGCGAAAAGGGAAGCGAATATAAAAAAATAGGCGATCTTATAACCGCAAATATATATAAGCTGAACCGTGGCGACAAGTCTGTAATGCTTGATGACTATGAAAACTGCGACGAAAGCGGAAACGTGCCGCAGATAGCCGTTTCTCTTGACGAGCGTCTTTCTCCATCGGCAAATGCGCAAAGGTACTATAAGAAATATACCAAGGCGAGAAACGCAAAGGTAGAGCTTGCGCGTCAGATAGAGAAGGGTGAGGAGGAGCTGCAGTATATTTATACTGTCTTTGAAGCCCTGACCCGTGCCGAAAATCCTACCGATCTTCTTGAAATAAGAGATGAGCTTTACAGATCGGGGTATGCATCGAGAATGAAGAGCTATCAGGAGAGAAAGGCGCACAATCCGACGGTAATGACCTTTATAACAGACGATGGAATGAAGGTGCTTTGCGGAAAGAATAATTTGCAGAATGAGTATATAACTCACAAGCTTGCGGCAAAGAATGACTATTGGTTTCATGCCAAAAACACCCCCGGATCGCACGTTCTTCTTGTAACAGGCGGGCGCGAGCCGACCGACCTCGATTTTACCCGCGCGGCGCAGATAGCGGCATTCTATTCCAAAGCCGAGGGTGATAATATTGCGGTTGATTACACACTTGCAAAAAACGTGAAAAAGCCTGCGGGCGGCAAGCCGGGACTTGTTATCTACCATACAAACTGGACGGCATACGTAACTCCCGACGAAAAAACAATAGAAAAAATGAGAAAGCAATAAAAAACAGAAAAAAGACCGAAATGATCCCATATGATCACTACGGTCTTTTATTTTATTTGTTTTTACTCTTCGAACGTCTGCTCCATAAGGCGTTTGTTGAATTCCTCTGCGGTGTTGTAGCCCATCTTTTTCTGTCTGTTGTTCATTGCGGCAGTTTCAAGAATGATCGCAAGGTTACGTCCGGGCTTTACAGGGATAGTAAGCTGGGGGACCTTGTTCCCGAGAATTTCAGCAAATTCTTCGTCAAGTCCGAAGCGGTCGTACAGCTTTTCGGAATCCCAAGGCTCAAGATTTATAACGATGTCTATCTTCTCGGTCGCCTTAACAGCTCCCATACCAAAGAGGTGGCGCACGTCAACGATTCCGATTCCGCGGAGCTCAATGTAGTATCTTATAAGCTCGGGAGCGGTTCCAACAAGTGTTTTTGCAGAAACCTTCTTGATTTCAACGGCATCGTCGGCGATCAGACGGTGACCTCTCTTTACAAGCTCTATTGCCGTTTCACTCTTTCCTATTCCGCTGTCACCAAGGATGAGCATACCTTCTCCGTAAACCTCAACAAGAACGCCGTGTATGGTTATTCTCGGAGCAAGGGAAGTGTTAAGAGAAGCGATAAGAGCCGCCATAAACGCACTTGTTCTGTCGTGTGTTATGAGCAGGGAAACTTTATATTTTTCGGCAAACTCACGCATTTCGTCAAATATGGGAAGGTCGGTTGAAACGATGACTGCTATCGGATGGAGCATAAAAAATATTTCAAGCTTTTCTCGTCTTTCGTTTTCGGAAAGCTCCGAAAGATATCTGTGCTCGGATTTACCGATTATTTGTATTCTGAAACTATCAAATATTTCTGTAAATCCCGAAAGAGCAAGACCGGGACGGCTCACCTCGGGGCTTTTAATAAGTATTTTATTAGCATCTTCGGGTAGATATATTTCTTTGAGCTGAAATTCGTTTATCAAGGAGCTTAAAGGAATGCTGTATTTTGTTTCCATTATTTTTCACCTCACGTAGCTTTATAAGATAATAATATCATATTTGTTGTAAAATTGGAATAGGATTTTTATTTTTTATAAATATTTTTATTCTCAAAAAATATGACGAGTTTTGTTTTATTCATATTACTGTCACAAAATTAAGTTATAATTATTATGAAATAGTATAATTCATTATATTTGAGGTGTTATGATGTCCTTTTGGAAAATAAAAAAACGCGCTTCGAGATCATTAAGGTTCTGCTCGCTTTTGCTTGCAGGTGCTTTTACCGTGCTGACACTTGCTTCCTGTTCAAGCGCACCGATAAAATCGAGCAAGGAAGAGATGCAGGTGGTTGGAACTGTTGCCGATAGAGAAGTTTATTATGACGAATTTTATTATCTTTGCTCGTCCTACCGAAAAGGACTTGTAAAAAAATTTGGTGATTATGAAGCACTTTCTGCCGATAAAAAAGCAGAATTTAACGAGGAGCTTCGTGAGCTTGTCTACTCAAATATCATTACAAACCATGCAATTCTCGAGCTTTGCGAGGAGTACGGTCTTGTGACTGACGGTGAAATAGAAGACAGAGTTCAGAAATACATAGATAACGTTATTGAAGCCGATTTTGGCGGCAGCAGAAGAGAATATAAAAATGATCTTAAAGAGAATGAACTTACCGACCGATATGTAAGATTTAACGTATCTGCCGATCTGCTTTATTCAGATCTTTTGGCTAAGATGGTCGAGGACGGAAAGATAGAGTCCGACCAGGACAAGCTTGTTGGTATTATAAAAAATGAGTTTGTGCGTACTTGGCACATTATGATATCTAATGACAAAGGCGAGGACGTCTCCCTTAACAGAGCAAAGGCAGAAGAGGCTCTTTCCAAATACCGTGACGGCTCGATGAGTATGTATAAGCTTATCGGAAGTACCTACAACGAGGATTTTACCTTGACCGAGCTTGATGGCTTCTATTTTACTCACGGAAGTATGGACGAGGCCTATGAAAAGGCGGCATACGAGCTTGAGATCGGTGAGGTAAGTGAAGTGGTAGAATCTATCGGTATCAATGCAAAGGGTGAATCGGTAAGCTGCTTTTACGTAATTCAAAGGCTCGAGCTTGACGAAGAGTATATTGAGAAAAATTTTGATGATCTCGCTGAAAAGTACAGAAATTCTATCGTATACGATATGCTTGCCGATAAGAAGGCAGTGCTTGAGTTTGTGCCTAACGACTATGCAAAATCTCTTGAGCTTGCTAAAATAGAGGCTCCTGATCCGGATTTTCCCGTTGCTGCCGTGGTGATCGGTGTGGGTGCATCGCTTATCGCTGTTGCGGGTATTGTGGTGCTTGTTTGCTTTATTATCAAGAAAAAAAGATCTTCCAAGAATAAATAATCTTATGCTTTTGGCAGGGAGAGAAAAATGAACGGAAAAAATCTTAACGTGCGCTATCGCCGTAATTCCTACGCTAAAAAAAGAATAAAGGTGATCGCCATAATATCGTGTATTGCTGTTGCGGCCCTTGTTGTTGTTTTGCTTATTGTCGGTGGACTTCTCAAAGAAAAAACCGACAGGGATAAGCTTGAGGATATGAACAAGGAAAGCGATGTGCAGAATAATATCGAAGAACATATTCGGGTTGAATCGGTAAAGGGGTACGGTGTCTCGCTTTCGGGAGCAACTTCTAATTCCTTAGCCGATAAGGTAACGGCCATCTCAAAGTCAGGCGGAAACGGTTTGAGCTTTCTTGCGCGAGACGATAACGGCAAAGAGTTATACAGCTCATCTGTTGCCAAGAGTATGGGAAAGCAATCGGGTGATGGGTACGTCACTATAAACACCATTACAAGCAGAGCCGCTTACAGAGGATATAATACGAGCGCGATAGTTGATGTTACGGCTTTTAACAAAAAGGACGATATTGAAAGATCTGTTCTTCTCGCTTATGATGCGGCTGTATGTGCCGAGCTTTGCAGGGGTGGTATAGATGACGTTATAATCCGACTTGACGGAACTGATATAAGTGAAAATAATATTGACGAGTTAGTCAGATTTGCAGAGTCTGTAAAGGCGATAGAAGAAGACAGCGTTATAGGTATCGCATTGACAAGAAAAATGCTTGAGAGCAGTTCTGCCGAGGTGCTTGTTGCAAGACTTTGGGAAAAATACGATCTGCTTGCCCTCGATATTAGTTCCGATTTCAAGGATGACGGTGACCCCTATGAATATGCTTATGAGAACGTAAGCGGAAAAGAAAATCAGATATTCTTTTACGTATTAAGACATAATATGCGAGTTCTTCTCCCTGAGCTCGATGATGCAAGCGTTAAGAAAATGGCAGAGGCTATCTCCGACAAGGGACACAATAATTGGCAGACGGTTGCTAAATAAAAATATCCCCGCACTTTTTTAGAGTGCGGGGATTTTATATATGAAAAGCGGTGTGCTTGTGCACACCGCTTAAATTTTTAGTTGGTTTGTTTTTCGTTCATTTCTTGCTACACGGCAAGAAACGAACCAAAGAATCGTACCAAGGGAGTCCCCTTGGAACCCCGTCCTCCCACCGCATTTAACAGATGCGGCGGGAAACTAAAGCTCAATTTAACTGAAACGCCCTTGGGTCAAATACGACGACCCAAGGGCTGTTTGTATTTTTGGGTTGACCCAATGAGATGAACTAAATGTGTGAAGTTTTATTTGCCCATAAAGTGCGAAGCAATTTTATAAAAAATACTGCGGTAAGCGTGGTGGGAAAATTTGTGTTTCACTGTTTTATCTGTTGTTTGGGGAGAACCAAAATGAAAAACAGCCCGAGGAGTGCGGTATATGCTCCTCGGGCGTCTCTTTTAAGTTAATTGTTTGTCCCCGCCGCATCGGTTAAATGCGGTGGGAAGATGGGGTCAAGGGCGCAGCCCTTGCACGTTTTCTTTACTTCGTTTCTTTGAGGTAAATCAAAGAAATGAAGATAAAAACACAAACTAACTATTTGTTTCTTTGTCAAAACAAAGAAATTGGCATTAATAAAATTTACTTATTTGTTTTTGTTTTGATTATATAATCTGCTTTTGATTTGAGTATAAGTCTCTGAACAAGCTTTACGATCTCAACGATCGGGATAATGCAAATTGCAAGTGCCATTGCTATACCGTATTCCATAAGGTCAAGGTGCGCAAGGTCGAATGCTTTTGCAAGGAAGTCGATCTCTATAACTGCTGTTGTGAGTATGAAAGAGAGAAGTCCTGCGCCCCAGAGCCACTTGTTCTGGTTTTTCATTGTGAAGATAGAGCCGTGGAGCGAGCGCATATTGAATGCGTGGAAGATCTCTGCCATTGAAAGTGTAAGGAATGCCATACTTGTTCCGAGCATCTCGGGAGAATAAAGTCCTGCGGCGATCGCATCAGCGTGGTGAAGATCTGCAAGCCAATATCTACCGATAAGGTAGGAAGCAAGAGTGATAATTGTTACAAGAAGACCCTGATAAGCAACTGCAAATCCAAGACCGTCAGCAAAGATACCTTCCTTCGAGTCACGGGGCTTGCGGTTCATTATGTCAGCCTCAGGCTTTTCCATGCCGAGAGCGAGGGCGGGGAAACAGTCTGTGATGAGGTTGATCCAGAGAAGATGAACGGGCTGGAATATCGTAAATCCGAGAAGAGTTGCGAAGAATATTGAAAGCACCTCGGAGAGGTTAGAAGCAAGGAGGAACTGAATAGCTTTACGAATGTTGTCGTAAATTCTTCTTCCTTCGCCAACAGCAGAAACAATAGTTGCGAAGTTGTCGTCTGCAAGTATCATATCGGCAACGTTCTTTGTAACGTCTGTGCCTGTGATACCCATTCCGACACCGATCTCAGCATTCTTTATTGAGGGTGCGTCGTTAACGCCGTCACCTGTCATAGCCGTAACCTTGCTCTTCTTTCTCCAAGCATTGACGATTCTTGTCTTATGCTCGGGCTGAACTCGGGCATAGACTGTGAACTCGGTAACTCTTTCGGCGAAATCCTCGTCGCTGATTTCGTCGAGCTGAGCGCCCGTGATAGCGGCGGAATCGTTGTC
>JAZSIV010000069.1:0-6864 GCA_045533995.1 Eubacteriales bacterium | reverse complement strand
AGCCTTGCGACTTGAATTTTTTGTTTGGCGACCGTTTTAGATGACATTGCTTTTCGAAGAATTTAATTTAACGTGTTTAACGATAGATATGATTTCCAATATAAAAATTGCCAAATAATAAGCGTTCCATATGTAAATATTGATACCAAGCCCTCCACCTACAAATAATGCCATAGGAATAGCACCAATAAGCATAATAGCAAGAACTGCGTTAAAGGCGGGATGTATCTTGAGAAATATTTTTATGACAGATAGTACTGCATCTATAAAGTAAAATAACAAACTGATATAGGCAACGATCATTCCGAACACCCAAAGACCAAAGGAACGGCTCACACCACCTTGTTCAACAGGAACTTCTGTAAATAGTTTCACCAAAGATGCTATCATAAACGCAAAACTGCCAAGGCTAATAACCATCGCAATTATTGCGGGATATTTAGTAAATGTACTTTTCATTTATCCATCACCTTTCTTGAACATATTATATCATACTTTCGGTAAAAAATCAACTGTCTATCGGCAATCCAAACGAGCGGCTACAATTTCGTTTGTGCAAAGCGCAACATCATTGATGCGAAGCATCACATCATTTGCAACTTGTTGCAACATCATTTGAGGCAACGCCTCAACCTCGTTCATTTGTGCCGCGAGCGGCAATGATGTTGACCTAACGGTCAAATGATGTTGCTTGTGCCACGCAAATGATGTTGTGCCTGTCGGCACAAATGAAAAAATCCTAAGAACAAAGTTCTTAGGATTTTTTGGCTGGGGCACAGGGATTCGAACCCCGGAAATGTCAGAGTCAGAGTCTGATGCCTTACCGCTTGGCGATGCCCCACAACAAATCGTATTATAACAGATTAGTTTTTGTTTGTCAAGTACTTTTTTCCAAATTTTACGGATTTCGTTTTCTTTGCACTTAATTCGCCGTTTTTTCGCGCTTTCTATAATCATTTTAACGAACTTGTGTCTATGTTTATAATTATTTCTTCTTTTACCGCCTATTATTCAAGTTTATAATAAAAAGCCTTCTCGCAAGTGAGAAGGCTTAAGTTATCTTTGTTTCTTTTTGTCAATGTTTATTCGCGGTCAATAGTAAGTACAACGAAATAATTTGGGTCGATCTTGCTTATTTTATCTGCCACAGCGTCCTTTATCTCATTGTTGGTCAGCTTCAGTTCAAAGGGGGCGCAGACGTCAAAAATAAGGTTTGAGTGGGTCGTTCCTCTGACGAATCGGAAGTCGTGAATAGAGAGCCGCTCGTCAATTTCAAGAACCGCCGCAATCGTTTTTTCGCGGAGCGCATTGACCTCCTCATCATTGGTCACGATAGGGTCAAGGTGAATGGTCGCACGGACACCGAGGTCGTCAAAAAGTCTCTTTTCGACGGTGTCGATAACGTCGTGGGTGTGGAAGACGTCCTTCTCACCGTCAACCTCGGCGTGAAGCGAGGCAATAGTATTTCCAGGTCCGTAATTGTGCACCGTCATATCGTGTATGCCGAGGATATCGGGATATTCAGAGGCGATATTCTTTATTCCTTCTATCACCTCGGGGTCGGGCGCACTGCCGAGTATCGAGTTTTTTGTATCGTTAAGGATCTTGATTCCTGCGACAAGAATGATGATAGAAACGATAATTCCCATATATCCGTCGCAGTTAAAGCTTGTAAAATGAGAAATTACGGCTGAGAGAAGAACGGCTGCCGTTGCGATGGCGTCAGAAAGGCTGTCTGCCGCGGTTGCGCGAATGACCGACGAGCCTATCTTTTTTGCAATTTTTCTGTTGAAGAAGCAGAGCCAGAGCTTGCAGACCACCGAGATGGCGAGCACAGCTATAATGATCACGTCAAATCTTGCTTCTGTTGGCGAGATGATCTTACGCACCGATTCCGCGAGAAGCTCTGAGCCGATAAGAAGAATGATAAACGAAACGATCATAGACGCCACGTATTCTATTCTCGCGTGTCCGAAGGGGTGGTCGCGGTCGGCGGGCTTTGCAGAGATCTTGAAGCTGACGAGCGACACTATCTGTGAGCCTGCGTCCGAGAGGTTGTTGGTCGCGTCTGCCGTTATGGATATGTAGCCGAAAAGCATTCCAACCGCAAGCTTGCCAAGGGCAAGAAGGATGTTGAGGACAATTCCCACGATGCTTGTGAGCGTGCCGTAGGCAAGACGGACCGATGGAAGCTTTACGTTCTCGCTGTCTTTTACGAAAAGTCTTGTTAAAAGAGAAGTCATATTATACTCCGTTTAAGTAAAAATTAGAGCTTTGCCATATTTCACTGGTTTTTCAGCACTTCAAGCGCGGCGGAGATTATTCCTATTTTTCCGCTCTCGTATGTAAGTCCGCCCTGAAGAAAAGCGGTATAGGGCTCGCGCAGAGGACCGTCGGCAGAGAGCTCAATAGACGAGCCCTGTGTGAATGCGCCTGCCGCCATAATAACCTCGTCCGAGTATCCGGGCATAGCCCAAGGCTCGGGGGTGACGTAGGAGTCAATGGGAGAGCCGTACTGAATTCCGCGGCAGAATGCACACAGCTTTTCGGGTGAGCGCATTATTACCGACTGAATGATATCGTGTCTCTTTTCGTTCCAAGCGGGCTCGACCTCATATCCGAGCGCCTCAAAGATATATGCCGCAAGGTGTGCCGTCTTTATCGCCTGTGCCGTGGTGTGCGGAGCGTAGAAAAGACCTTTAAAGATGCTCTTGTTCTGTCCAAGCGTCGCGCCTACCTCACAGCCTACGCCGACCGAGGTAAGACGGTAGGAAGCGAGCTCGACCGCGCGCGCCGTGCCCGCGATATACCCGCCTGTTTCCGCCATTCCGCCGCCGGGATTTTTTATGAGCGAGCCGATTATCATATCTGCACCGACGGCGCAGGGCTCGAACGTTTCGGTGAATTCACCGTAGCAGTTGTCAACAACGACGTAGCAGTCGGGGTGTATTGCCTTTACAAATTTTACAGCCTCGCCTATCTCTGCGACGCTGAGAGTTTTTCTATTGAGGTATCCCTTTGAACGCTGGATAAAGACGACCTTTATTCTGTCCTTGTGCGCTAAAAGCACCTCTTTTATCGCGTCGAAATCAAAGCTTCCGTCGCATTTTAGGTCGCACTGCATATATTCAACGCCAAAGTCGCGCAGAGAGCCGTTTCCGGCCTCGCCCGTGTTTCCGATGACCTCGTCAAGCGTGTCATACGGCTTTCCCGCGATAGAAAACATAATATCGCTCGGGCGGAGAAGTCCGAAAAGACCGATTGTGAGCGCCTGTGTTCCGTTTACTATGCTGTGGCGCACAAAGGCGGCTTCTGCTCCCATAACGTCAGCCCAGATCTTATCAAGCGTCTCTCTGCCGTGGTCGTCGTAGCCGTATCCGCTCGTCGCGTTGAACATAGTCTCGCTGACTCGGTGCTCCTTGAAGGAGTCCATTATTTTCTTTGTATTTTCAAATGAAATTCTGTCTATCTCGGCAAATATGTCAGAGAGCTTTTCTTCAGCCTCGGACACAAGTGCGCAGACCTTTTCAAAATTGTCCATTAACTCTATTTCCTTTTCCGCTTTATATTGATTCGATAAATTTAAGTGAAAGCTTGACGGCCGCCTCTGCGTCCCCAATGTCAAGAAGCTCAACTCCCGAATGAATATATCTTGTCGGGATAGAGATAGCTCCTACCTTTGCGCCCATACCCGTCATTTGTATCGAGCTTGTGTCTGTGCCGCCATAGGTGAGTATCTCGCACTGATGAGCTATTCTGTTTTCTTTTGCAAGCTCAACAAGAGCGTCAATCACTTCCTTGTGGCAGATAACAGAGCTGTCCTTTATCTTTATTGCCGCGCCGTCGCCAACCTTGCAAGCCATCGGCTTCGCGCCGGGGGTGTCGCCCGTGCCCGTAACGTCAAAGACGAGCGCGTAGTCGGGAGCGATGGCAAAGGATGCCGTTTTCGCGCCTCTGCAACCGACCTCCTCCTGAACCGAGAAGACGTAATAAATATCGTTCTTCGGCTGATTTTTTTCGAACTGTTCAGCTATTTGAAGAAGCACGGCACAGCCGATGCGGTCGTCGATCGGTCTTCCGCAAACGCGCTTGCCAAGAAGCCTTGTGAGTGTGGGACGGCAGACGAAAAAGTCGCCTATTTCCACACGCTTCTCGGCTTCCTTTTTATTTTTAGCTCCGATGTCGATATAAAATTTATTTGCCGCATAGTCGGCAGGCTTTACCTCGCTCTCGGGCACGATACAGCCGCGGATACCCTTCTCGGAAATCACCTCGGTAAATGCCGCCGCGGCAAAGTTTATACCGCCGACGGGGGCAAGGCGGATAAGTCCGCTGTCCTCGATAAAGGTAGCGAGAAATCCTATCTCATCCATGTGTGCGCAGAGCATTATTTTCTTTTTATCATTGTCCTCGGCATATCCGCGTTTGAGCGCGATGAGGTTTCCAAGATTATCAACGCTCACCTCGTCGACAAGGGGGGTGATGAACTCGGAAAGCTTGCGTCGTATATTTTCCTCACGTCCCGATACGGACGAAATATTGCAAAGAGTTTTAAGTGTTAAAAACATATTAGTTTAGTCTCCCCGTTAAAATAATTTTTTCAAGAAGGGCAAGCATTGCATCGTAGTCGTCAAGCGACGCAACGCAGTTCGGCGAATGGAGATATCTCGTGGGCGCGGACAGCGCAAGAGTTTTTACTCCCTTGCCGCTCTTGTGTATATGCGCGGCATCATTTCCGCCCGAAACGTACTTTTTGACCTGTACGGCTATTCCGTTTTCCTTTGCAACATCAAGTGCCATACGAACGAGATCCTTGTCGTAGATAGTCGAGCGGTCCATAAGAGATATAACTCCGCCGCCGCCGACCGCGGAAACGCGCATAGAGTCGTCAACACCGAAGATGTCAGCCACAGCAGTTGTTTCAAGGACTATTGCATAGTCGGGTTTTATCACGTTTGCCGCAACCTCAGCGCCCGAAAGTCCTACTTCCTCGCGGACTGTAAAGCAAAAATAAATATCAAGAGGAAGGGAAGAGCACTGCTCCTTGAGCGATTCCATAAGTTCTATGATAAGGGCGCAACCGAGTCTGTCGTCAAGCGCCTTTGAATGCATCATTTTATTGTCCTTGCCGAAAAGCGAGAAATTTGGCGCAAAGGTCGCAAAGCTTCCCACGGGGGCGAGCTCTTCTGCTGCTTCGGCAGAGGATGCGCCGATGTCGATATACATTTTTTCGGCCTTTTCGGGCTTAAGTCTGTCGTCCTTGGGCTTTAAGTGTATTGCCTTTGACGATATAAGACCGTTTATCTGACCCTTTTCGTTGCCCACCCGCACCTGCTTTGCGCTCATAACAGGGGTGCTTATTCCGCCGACGGTCGTAAATCTGAGGCTTCCGTCCTCACCGATTTCATTTATCATAAATCCGACCTCGTCCATATGTGCCGAGATCATAAGCTTTTTTCTGCCGCCGTCATTATTATCAAGGCGAGCGATAACGTTGCCGAGTCTGTCGCGGCGGACTTCCTCGCATATAGGAGCGATCCTCTCGCAAATAAGGTCAGCTACCATCTCCTCGCATCCGCTCGGTCCAAAGGCATTGCAGAGAGAAGCTATAAGCTCTACAGAGCTCTTTTTATCTTTCATTTCCGAATACCTCCGCAATTTTTTCAGAAGAGATGAATTCACTCACAAGCGTTGCAAGTGTTTCCGAGTCGCATATATTTATGACCTCGGCGGGTGTATGCATATTTTTAAGCGGAAGACCAACGTCAACCACGGGCACACCTCCGCATACGAGGTTCAGGGCTGTCGCATTCGTTCCCGTTGAGGACGCGGCAACTACTTTTTGATGCTTTATCCCTTTTTCACAGCAGAGGTCGAGAGTCATATAGGTGAGTTTTTTATCTGTTACCGCCGACAAGGATACCGAAACACCCTCGCCCATCTCGATTGATTCGTTCTTCTTTGTGTTGGGGTCGCGCGCAAAATTTACGTCGATGACCATAGCATAATCGGGCATAGTGCCAAATGCGGCAGGAGCTACTCCTCCGCGGTTTATCGTTTCCTCGTGACAGGAAAGCGAGAGGACTACGTTTGCGGCAAGCTTCTCACGCTCGGTTTTCGCAATTCCGTATATTGCCGCCGCCGCGCAAGCCTTGTCGTCAAAGCTCTTTCCCGCAATACATCCGCTCTCCTTGCCAAGCTCGTAATAGTTCGGTGCAAAACCTATCGCATCACCTATGCGCACAAGCTCACAAAGCTCTTCCTTTGAATATCCCGTGTCTATATAAAGCTCGTCAACAGCTTTCAGCTTTTCCTTGTCGCCCGCGCTCGAAAGGTGGGGCGGAGTCGATGTGATTATGCCGTGTATCTCCTCTTTGCCGTATATTCTGACCTCGCTTGCCTGCAGTATCGCAGGGTCAATGCCGCCGATCGAGGTGGCAGACAAAAATCCGCCATCGTTTATGTCGGATACTATCATTCCTATCTCGTCAAAGTGCGCGTCGATAAATGCCGTCGGAGCATTCTCCCTCGCGGCTCTCTTTATTAATATATGGTTTCCTACCGCGTCTCTTCGGTATTCGTCAAAATGCTCACCGATAAGTCCGAACAGCTTTTCCGTGCTCTCGCATTCGTGTCCCGATACCGTCATCATCGAACTCAGCGCTATCGTTAACTCTTTTATGTTCATATATATTGCCTTTCTATTATTTTTCTTTTTTTCTCTTACTTTTCTTTTGCAAAAGAAAAGTAAGCAAAAGAAAAACTTAACTAGGGGGAAATTATTTTATTTTCTTATCTATCTGCTGACGTGGAGATTTCTTAAATCGTTTCTCTCTTGCTTTTGCAAAAGAAAAGTAAGCAAAA
>JAZSIV010000050.1:0-3025 GCA_045533995.1 Eubacteriales bacterium | reverse complement strand
CGTACATACTCTCGTTACTTGAATAGGTAGAATAATTCACACTAACGTTAAGACCGAGAACCTCACTGCAGTATTTTTCAAATTCTGCATTTGTGTCAAGACTGCCCTCAGAACCGTCAGAAATATATTCGCCCCAGTTATAAACGTAAAGAACGATCTCGTCTTGTGTTGCACATGAAGAAAGTAAAGAACAAAGCAAGGATATCAACAAAAGAAGAACAATTAAACAACTAATTATTTTTTTCATTTTGCGCTCCCCCCTTTTCTTGTGGCTGACGAGGGTATTTCTTTCTTTTTGGATCCTGCAAGGTTAACAGCGATCAAAAGGAAAAGTATAACAAATATTATCAGTGTACAAAGAGCGTACATGCTGAATTTTACGTTATGTGCCGTCTGGTTGTATATGTACAACGGCAAGGTCTGTATATCAGGATGGCTTACAAAATGGCTTATAACGAAGTCATCAAGAGAAAGCGTAAAGCTCATCATAAGTCCCGATATAATTCCTGGAAGAATACCCGGCACCTCTACCTTAAAGAAAGTCTGTACAGGTGTACAACCAAGGTCAAGGGCTGCCTCTATAAGATTCTTATCCATCTGCTTAAATTTAGGAAGAACAGAAAGGATAACGTAGGGAAGATTGAAGGTCGTATGAGCTATTATCATTGTCCAAATACCCAAAGAGCTTTTGAGTCCAAGAATTGCCGCAACGCCAACAAAAAGAAGCATCATAGATACACCGGTTACGATATCGGGATTCATCATAGGAATATTCGAAACCGATTTCATGATCTTCTGATAATACTTATTTTTTGAATGAGCTATACTGAATGCCGCAAAAGTACCCATAATTGTTGCCAACAATGACGACGTAATAGCAATTATCAAAGAATTCTTTAATGCTTCAAGTGCTTGACCGTCTCTAAAAAGCTCTTGGTACCATCTGAAAGTAAAGCCTGAAAAATTACTCAAATTACCCGATGCATTAAAAGAGAACAGGATAACGACTAAAATGGGGGCGTAAAGAATTGCAAAAATTATAAAAATATAGGATCGAGAAAGGAATTTCATACGATGATCTCCTCCTCGTTATCGGAAAACTTATTCATTATTGCAAGTGATATAAGAATGAGTATCATCATAACAAGCGAAATTGCAGCGCCAGTATGATACGTTACAGCATTCTGGAACTGTCTTTCTATAGTATCACCTATAAGATCGAACGAACCTCCTCCGAGCTTCTGCGAAATATAGAAGGTGCTTATAGAAGGAACAAAGACCATTGTAACACCGGATATGATTCCGGGCATTGTAAGAGGAAGCATTACCTTTCTAAGAGTTCCAAACGCATTGCATCCAAGGTCTGCAGATGCTTCAAGATATCTCTTATCAAGCTTTGTTATCGAGGTATATATCGGAAGTACCATATATGGTAAAAAGTCGTATATCATACCAAGAATAACCGCTCCGTCAGTACCGATAAAGGTCAGCTTTTCAAATCCGAGACTGACAAGAAAGGAGCTTATAAGTCCTCCGTTATCAAGCAGTGCCATAAGCGAATAGGTCCTTATAAGAAGGCTTATCCACATGGGGAGCATAAGCAATACCATTAAAACTCCACGGCTTTTCTGGGACGTTTTTGACATGCAGTATGCCAAGGGATACCCAATAAGCAAGCAAACGGTAGTAGCAATCAGCGAGAATGCAAGCGACATAACAAACGTCTCGGAGTAAGATGTCAGCGACAATATATTGTCAAAGGTAAAGCTGCCGTTACGGTCTGTAAAAGCAAAGTACAGTACAAAGAGCAGGGGAGCAACTATAAACATTGCCGACCAAGCTATATAAGGAGCACCTGCTATACGTTCAAATACAGAGCGCGTCTTCTTCATTCTTCATCCTCCTCAACTATGTCGGAAAGATGATCCATCTCGTCTGAAAACGTTGAATAATCTCCAAACATATTTGAATATTCGGATTTTTTCATAATATGTATAGCATCGGGCTCAATTACAATACCAATCTTCTGCTCGGGTGAAACGTAATCTGTCGACTGTATCATCCACTTGAAGCCGTTTATATCGACAATGATCTCATAGTGAACGCCCTTAAATGTAACAGAAGTAACTATACCCGTGAGCATACCGTCCTCGGAACGAACAACGTCAACGTCCTCAGGACGTACAACTACGTCAACAGGCTCACATTTATCAAAGCCCTTGTCAAGACACTTAAACGTCTGACCTGCAAACTTTGCCTTATAGTCTTCAAGCATTACACCGTCTATAATATTCGATTCGCCGATAAAATCAGCAACAAAAGCATTTATGGGCTCATTGTATATATCTGTAGGCGTTCCTATCTGCTGAATCTTACCGTCTGCCATAACCACAACGGTATCAGACATAGAGAGGGCTTCCTCTTGGTCGTGTGTAACGTATATAAATGTAATACCCGTCTTATGCTGAATGTTTTTAAGTTCATTCTGCATATCCTTACGAAGCTTGAGGTCAAGCGCTCCGAGAGGCTCGTCCAAAAGAAGAACCTTAGGATGATTTATGAGAGCTCTTGCAATAGCAACACGCTGCTGCTGACCGCCTGAAAGCATAGTTACGTTACGTCTTTCAAAACCTCTGAGATTAACGAGCTCGAGCATTTCTTTTACTCTCATTCTGATCTCCTCCTCAGGGATCTTAGAAACACGAAGTCCAAAAGCAATATTCTCAAACACGTTCAGATGAGGGAAAAGAGCATACTTCTGGAATACAGTATTAACGTTTCTTTTATATGGGGGAATATGTGCAATAGAAGCGCCGTCAAAAAGAACGTCTCCGCTATCGGGTGTTTCAAATCCACCGATAATACGAAGTGTTGTCGTTTTGCCGCAGCCTGACGGTCCTAAAAGCGTAATAAATTCTTTGTCTTTAATATAAAGATTAATATTTGAGAGTACCTGCTCGCCATTAAACGCCTTGCAGATATTTTTTAATTCGATGAGTTTTGTTTTCATTCCGCATAAATACCC
>JAZSIV010000129.1:0-5033 GCA_045533995.1 Eubacteriales bacterium | reverse complement strand
CCACCTCAAACTCAACGTCAATTTCACGAACTTCTCGTTTTAAGGTATTACCTATATTAACGCATAGCAATGGAAGAAGACTTGATGATAAAAACATTTCTTTTGCAAACGAATTATCAAATTTAACAATAATTTTTCCATCACCCTTAAAAAATCCCCATGCCACCCTTAAAAAGGGTGCGGCAGGAGGTTCTGCGGCGGTAGGCTTATCACAAATTTCAGACCATCCGCGTATATATTTTTCAGCAGATTCAAGCGGCTCCGATTTACTTGCTGTTGATTCCTTTTTGGGGGGTTGTTTGATTTCTTTTTGGACTGTATTATTTTCGGACTCTATCCGCTTATTATCATTGACGACTTCCATATTTTCTATATTTGGACGAGCTTCAAAGCTATATTTTGCATTTGCTATCTGCGCCTCTAATTTTGAGATTCTCGATAGCATAGCCTCAGCCGACATATCAAGGCTTTCGTCCCCCATTCTTATAAGCGTCATTTCAGCAATATTGCGCTTTGACAAGCTCATCTTTTGCATTGTAAACAACGACGCATCTAAAAGCGACAAGAAATATAATATCGTTTCCTTTGTAAATTTAGATGAGATGTCTGCAAGCTGCTTTTGCTCACCGTCTGTAAGATCAAGATAGCTTTGCGGATCTGTTGCTGTCTTAAACACCAACATATCACGGCAATATCCGATAAGATCATTCCAAAATACTGTTATATCCTTTGAGGAATTAACTATATCATCTACAATAAAATATATCTTATCATAATTTTTTTCATGCACTGCTTCAAGAAGCTCAGCAATAACTTCTCTTCCGCTCGAACCGATAGTTTCTATAACCGCCTCGGCAGTAAGTTTGTCGCGATTACCTGCACAAAGCTCAAACAAGCTTATAGCATCTCTCATACCGCCCTGTGCATATTTTGCTATTAATCTAAGAGCATCGTTTTCAACGTCAATCTCCTCGTTTTGTGCTATATAAAGAAGTCTTGACATTATATCTGAAACTGTAATTCTTCGGAAATCAAAGCGCTGGCAACGGGATACAATTGTAGCAGGAAGCTTATTAAGCTCTGTTGTAGCAAGAATAAAAACAACGTGCGACGGTGGCTCTTCAAGTGTTTTGAGCAATGCATTAAATGCGCTGCCAGTCAGCATATGAACCTCGTCTACAATATATACTCTGTATTTAAGAGATGACGGAGTATATACAACCTCGTCGCGAATGTCTCTTATATTGTCAACTCCGTTATTTGATGCGGCGTCCATTTCAAGAACATCGGTAGCACTTCCTGCATCTATCGAGCGGCAAGACGCGCATTTATTACACGGATTTCCATTGACGGGCGATTCACAGTTAACAGCCTTGGCAAGTATTTTCGCGCAGGTTGTCTTTCCCGTTCCACGCGAACCGCAGAAAAGATATGCGTGTGAGAGCTTGTTGTTGTCAGTCTCGTATTTTAAAATTGAAGTAATATGCTCCTGACCGCAAACATCGTCAAAAACCTGCGGGCGCCACTTTCTGTACAATGCCTGATGCAAAACTCTCACCTCACAAAAAATAATAAAAAGCAAGCTGCAGAACAAGACCATACACCTTAAAATCGAATGTCACCCCTACGCGATCTTCGTACCTCCTGCTCCGAGCAGGCTACCTCACGGCACATCAGTTAAATTGCTTAATGCTGCTTGGTTCCCCACCTGACATGGTTCACAATCACCGATTGCGCAAGACCCACTCTTCAACGCAGCAGGACACGACTCAAGTCCGTAGAAGATCAACCCTCAGAAAAGGAATGAACCCCTGCTGTAGCGGATTTCAGGTACAAGGCACCGCTAATTCCCCGGCTGGTATGGCCTTATTCTACAGCTTGCGGCTGCACCGAATGAAAAACATTCAGCTTATATAGTATAACAGATTTTACTCGTTTTTGCAATAGATTTTTTAATTTTATTTATTATATTATATCTATAATATAAAAACCGACTGTTTGTTTCAACAGTCGGTTTTTTGTTATACAGAATGAACTCCTATTGTAGCATCGGAATTCTCTGCATCAAGAGAGTATTTTTTTGCTTTTCTATACTCAAAGAATTTAAGCGCTACCTGCTCAAAGAGTGCATATGAAAGCACGTCTTCATCCTGCTCGATATACTGCGCAATTTTTGCGCGAAGCTCATCAAGCTCAGGTGCAAGATTATCAGCAGGTCTTCCTGTAATAACAGGAGTATCGCCTATAATCTTTTTAACAAATTCGGGATCAATATCCACAGGTGGCTTACCGTACTGTCCCTGAACTATTCCCTTAAATTCCTTTGTTACCATCTTATATCTTTCGCCACCGATAACGTTAAACACAGCCTGTGTGCCCACGATTTGGGATGAAGGTGTTACAAGAGGCGGATATCCGGCATCAGCTCTTACTCTCGGCACTTCCTCAAGCACCTCTGTAAGCTTATCCGACTTTCCTGCCTGCTTAAGCTGAGAAACAAGGTTTGAAAGCATACCGCCGGGAACCTGATAAATAAGCGCGTTAACGTCAACCTTAAGCATCTTGGGATCAAGCTGACCCGATGCAAGATATTTCTCGCGCAAAGGAGCAAAATACTTTGTTATTTCATCAAGGGCTGAAAGCTCAATTCCCGTATCATATTCTGTTCCGGCAAGTGTTGCAACAAGTGATTCTGTAGGTGGCTGTGAAGTTCCCATAGCCATAGGAGAAATCGCTGTGTCAACAACGTCAGCCCCCGCCTCAATAGCCTTCAAAAGCGTCATAGAAGCCAATCCCGACGTGTAATGGGTGTGAACCTGTATAGGAAGCTTAACGGTCTCTTTAAGTGCTTTAACAAGCTCGTAAGCATCATACGGCTTCAAGAGTCCTGCCATGTCCTTAATACAGATAGAATCTGCGCCCATACCTTCAAGTGTTTTTGCATAGTTACAGAAATAATCTGTTGTGTAAACAGGACCTGTCGTATAGCTTATTGCAGCCTGAACGTGTCCGTTTTCCTTTTTAGTAGCCTTAATAGCTGTCTCAAGGTTTCTCGGATCGTTAAGGGCATCAAAGATACGGAGTATATCTATACCGTTTGCAATGGACTTCTGAACAAAATATTCAACAACGTCATCAGAATAGTGGCGATAACCAAGAATGTTCTGTCCGCGGAAAAGCATCTGAAGCTTTGTATTTTTGACAGCAGCACGGATCTTACGAAGTCTGTCCCAAGGGTCTTCATTAAGAAAGCGCATACATGAATCGAAGGTTGCACCACCCCAAGCTTCAAGAGAGTGATATCCTATTTTATCAAGTTTATCTAATATTGGAAGCATTTCTTCGGTCGTCATTCTTGTAGCAATAAGCGACTGGTGAGAGTCACGAAGAACTGTTTCTGTAATTTTAACTTTAGCCATTTGCTTTATCTCCTTAATTAACAATTATGCCGCAAACCATGAGAGGAATACTCCTGCTGCGACAGCAGAACCGATAACACCTGCAACGTTTGGTCCCATAGCATGCATAAGAAGGAAGTTAGAAGGATCTTCCTCCTGACCAACTTTTTGTGACTGCCGAGCCGCCATAGGAACAGCCGAAACACCTGCTGAACCAATAAGAGGATTGATCTTTCCTCCCGACAAAACATTCATTATCTTAGCAGTAAGGATTCCTCCCACTGTAGAAATACAGAATGCAATAAGTCCGCAAGCAATAATAATAAGAGTTTCAGTTCTTAAAAAGTTATCTGCACTTGCTGTTGCTCCAACAGAAATTCCCAAGAATATAGTAACTATATTCATAAGTTCATTTTGAGCGGTCTTTGAAAGTCTGTCAGTAACTCCACATACATTCAAAAGATTTCCGAACATCAAGCATCCAATAAGAGGAAGTGCATCGGGAACGATCAAACCGACTACAGCAGTTACTACGATTGGGAAAAGAATCTTCTCTGTTTTTGAAACAGAACGAAGAGTAGTCATTTTTATCGCACGCTCTTTTTTAGTCGTAAGCAACTTCATAAAAGGCGGCTGAATCATAGGTATCAACGCCATATAGCTGTATGCTGCAATAGCAATTGCGCCAAGAAGTGCAGGAGCAAGTGTTTTGGTAACAAGAATTGCAGTAGGACCGTCGGCTCCACCGATTATACCTATCGCTGCTGCTTGTTCGGGTGAAAAATATCCCGACAAAAGCGCGAATGAGAAAGCAACGAAAACACCGAGCTGTGCACCGGCACCGATTATAAGGCTTTTAGGATTTGAGATCAGTGGTGAAAAGTCAGTCATAGCACCTATTCCAATAAAAATAAGTGATGGGTAAATACCAAGCTTTACACCGAGATACAAAAGATCAAGAAATCCCCCATCGTGAAGGACCTGTCCGTAATCAACCTCCGGCTGAATAAAGAAGTCAAGATGAAACAACGTTGAACCGGGAAGATTTGTTAAAAGCATTCCTATTGCGATCGGCAATAACAACAACGGCTCGAATTTTCGAACAATTGCCAAATATATAAGAACACCGGACAAGATAAGCATAAATAAAGTCTTATACCAATCTCCGTCTGAAAGCAGTTTTGCAATTCCGGTCGTGCTTAGAAAATTCAAAATACTGTCAAGCATTTTTAACCGTATCCTTTCAAAATATTTTATTTATCTTAAAAAGATAATCAGTTGAGCGACACAAGAACATCATCAGTCTGAACAGATGCTCCCTGGCTAACGTTAACACCTGCAACTGTACCGTCAGAAGGTGCGCAAATTTCGTTTTCCATTTTCATAGCCTCAAGTATGCAAAGAACGTCACCCTTTTTAACGCTATCTCCAGCCTTCACATTAACTTTTATAATATTTCCGGGCATAGGTGCTTTTACAGTAACTGCGCCTGCCTTAACGGGAGCGGCAGCAGCGGGCTTGGGTGCCGCAACAGGCTGCTTAACCTCAGGAGCTTTTGCTACAGGTGCAGGAGCCGCCGCTACTGTGGGAGCCGCAACACTCTTATTTACAGAAATCTCCTCAACCTCAACCTCA
>JAZSIV010000145.1:0-16374 GCA_045533995.1 Eubacteriales bacterium | reverse complement strand
GTCTCGCCCGCTTCGGTAGGAAAGTATTTTAGGGTCCTTTCTTCCCATTCTCTGAGCTCTATCATACCTATATTAAACAGCCACTGCGTGATCTGACTATGATAAAGCTTCTTCATCCGCTTTTCTTCAATTTCCTCTCTTACAAGCCAATTTATCTTTTGCGTAACATGGGTTACAGGAATAGGTGTAGAAGAATAAGTATAATTCTGCAGTTGTTCGGGTGTGATTGAAAAAGGAATTTTCGTTTTCTTTTCTGCTGAATTTCCTGTCGCTCTTTGCATGCTTTTCGTTTGCCTGTCGATCTCCTTCTGAAGGAGCCCCGACACGTAGAAAAAGCAACGGGAAAGACGAACGTTATTCACAATATCGTCTTCGGGAATAAGGGTATCGTCCAGCGGATTTATCCCGTTTGCCAATTTGTCTATAAATGATTTTGTATACACTATTTTTTCAAGCTCGGTCATTTTTCTAATTCCCTTCGTTGTTGATTTTTCCCCACATCTCTCTTGTCAAAAGCATAATGTGGCCTGTGCGGATCTCACCTAAGCAACTGAACTCAATACCCTCGATCGTATGGTGATATGTAAAGCCGAGTTTTTACTGAATTCGGCGGCTTTTTATATTACCGTCGTAATAACCGCATCAATGCGACTCATTTTTATGTCCTCAAATGCATATCGGACCAATTCGCGCGATGCTTCAGGAATAAGTCCCTTCCCCCAAAAGCGCCTGCCTATCCAATATACAAGCTCGTATTCATCATCCTCTCTGCGAGCGCAGGATAAGTCGTTCTGTTTCAAAGATCATATTATTCTACTATTGATGTACAGCACTTTATCTGTGAATATACATTTTTGACGTATGGGAAGTATCATCCTGTATTGCACAGAAAAACTCCCATCCATATTTTTCATAAAATCCGATATGATCGGTAAGTAGGTATACGGGGGAGATCCCTTTTGAACGCAGATCCTCGACTGCCATATCAAGCAGTCGCCCTGCAATTCCACGACAGCGATGGTCTTCTTCGGTATATACCGCGCACACATTTGGCGTCAAATCTTTTCTGCTGTGAAAATCATTTTCAATAACACCAAGACCGCCTACTATTCTCTCGCCATCAAGGCAAAGATACCAACCGTATTCGGTCGCTCCACTTAAATATGCTTGCATACAGTCAAGATATGCCGCTGTTGGAATTTTCCATTTACTATTAAACCATTCTGCCGCCAAAACCATAAGATCGGGGTTCTCGCGTAGCGTAATATATCGGTAGATCATTGTTTGCTCGTTATTAAGCTTCCTTTCCTTAAAACATAGATCTTCAATTACCTAACATTATACTCCAATCAAGAACTATAAGTCAAGACACAAAAAGGATAAAGTCCTATTCAAGTCCCGACTCCTTTTTTATTCTGCTGAACACGTTATGTAGGCTCTGACTAGCCTCTCCTCCAAATCGTGCGTATGCCCATTTGCAGCATCGAAGCGCATTGTCGTATTCGCCGAGATCACAGTATGCCGCGGCTACACTTGTAAGAAGAACCGGTGTTATAAAATCCGCGCCGTATTTTTTCCTTGCATCAGAAAAGAGCTCTATAGTCTTGCGAGGGGTATTGCACTTTCGATAACAGGCTGAAATTCTTGGAAGAATGTAGCTAAGAGTTTCAAGATCACATTCCTTGGCTGCATACTCATAAAAAACGATCGCTTTAGAATATGAGGAGCTATCTCTGAATTTGTCTCCCTCACACACCAGCTCTTCCACAGAATACGTACTGAGGTCCACTGTTTGCAAATATGCCTTGTTCAATTCCCTTTGTAATGACTCGTGCACGACAAGATGGCGGTCATCGACCCACTTTGCCGAAGTCCTCGTGTATATCTCACCCTTGTACTCTATTTTATCCATATAAATATTCTCCTTTGCTACAAATTAGTGACCCTTTTTTCTCTCTGTACTCATTATAGCAAACGAAGTGTCCGAAAAAACGGACTCAAAAAGCCGCACAAAAAATTTGTGCGGCTTTTTTTATTATATGTTTATGCTATTCTGTTTTTTGGTTAGCTTCATAAGCAATTCGCTCAACGGAAGTATCAAAAGCCCTGCAATAAAATTGCCGACGCTATGGAGAATATCCCACGGTGCGCCCGACATTATCCACACGAGCATCTGCTCAAAATTCATTCCAAACATCAATGCCTGAGCAGGTGCATAAAGAATTCCAAATGCCAGTCCGTGTAAGCAGCATACGATAGGATAAACGATACATTTTATTTTTTTAGGCATTCCTTTAGGTAGTAACATCGTAACAGCCCACAGAATCGTCCATATATAGGTATACGGCATCCACCACAGTGAAAAGCCTGCATACAAACCGTTTATCATTACGTAAATATAGATCGGTATGAGAGCCTTTTTACGAAAAACAATGGTGTAGGTCATAGTCAACATTCCGAGCAGGTGAATATTAGGCAAGACCTCCATTATGATCTTTGAGCAGAACATAAGCGTGCCGAGCATTGCAAAAACTACCATTTCGTGAATGCTCAATGCATGCTTGCTCCGGTTATATTTATTCCTTAACGTACTCAAGCTTATACGTCGTTCCTTCGCTTATTTGTGTTGTATCTACACCCGACATAGCATACTCACCGTTTATATAAAATAGCCAGTAGCTTTTGTTAACGTCATAGTCTGCAAAAATCCCGTTTACCGTCTTAATATACAAGCCGTACGGACCGTCTTCCCCCGCTATGAGATTATGCTCTATAAGCGCCTCGCCAACCGTTCCGCAATCGGTGTGAAGTGTAAAGGTAACACTCTTATCCTCTGCCTTTACCTCTACCGTAACTGTTTTAGAACCACTGCCGAGCTCGGTGTCAAGATGATAGATAGCATCCGCCCATATATCCTTCTGCTCCGACTTATTGCATGAAGCAAGACAGATAATGAATACAAATGCAAGAAAGAGTGAAATTGTTGATTTAATTGCTGTTTTCATTTTGTTATATCCTTTCTTTTTTATAAAAGGATAAAATAAAAGTACCCTCCTTTGGGGTACTTGTAAGTAAATCCTTGGCATCCTGCCATACCAAGATCGGCTCAGGATACAACTTTCCCTGAACCTGTATTACCACGATCTCCCCATATTGCCCAAGAGACTTTTATGTGCACAGAACGATAAGCATTCCGACTTGACCTGCCTAAACAAGAGTTACGGTAATGGCTGTTGCCGCGGATTCTCACCGCGATTTCCTTATCCCCGCGCACACCTTGCGGCGCGCCCGATAACGAATATGACTTCCATATTCAGATGAACTGTGTTTATTCCTTTGTTTATTGCATTATAGCACATCTTTATATGTTTTTCAACTATTTTTTTAAATTATTTTATCAAAACAAAAAGACCGAGCATTGAAGTTATCAACGCTTGGTCTTTTATAAATTATTTATTTCACCATTCCGTAGCCACCCGCGTATTTGCTTACCTCGGAAGCTACTACAAACACCTTGTTACAACAAAGATCACGTATTTCCTTAAGTGTCCTTGCCACTTCTCTGCGGGGCAAAATGATAAGTATCATATTCATTTTATCAACAGAGCCCTGACCCGAAAAGACGGTATATCCGCGTTCATGTTCTTTAAGATAATTTATTATTATCTCTGTGCTCACATCATTAGCGATCAACTGCAAATTAGACGTGCCGAGTGCAATTTTGTTTTCGATCGTTGAGCCCAAAAACAGACCCGTAGCATATCCGATACAGTAAAAAAGAAGCAGGAAAAGATTATCTCCGAGCGTTCCTATAATCGTTGATATTACAAGACCCCAAATAGAACATTCGAGAAAGCCAAGCCCCGCCGCCTTCAAGCGCTGCCCCTTGACCATCATACAGGTCTTAAGGGAGGAAATTGAGATCTCCACAATTTTTGCAATGCAGACAATAAAGCAAACTGCCACGGGATGTATAGACGATAAAAATTCAGACATTAAATCTCTCCTTTTATAACGCAAAACATAAAATTAATATGGTCATATTATAACAGATAAGCAATAATTTTTCAAGCATTTTTTCAACAAGCTCAGTTTTTGCCTCAAGCTCAAATCGTGAAGCTATCACCCGAGGATATATAATGAAGCCGCTCACCCATTATCCTTTTGAGAAAATCATATTGCAACTCACCTGTGCAGTGCCCTGTATAAAAAGCAGTGTTTGTCAAAAGCATCTGCTCCGCGGCATATATAAGCTTTTTCTTATCAGTATCCAAGTTTGGATCAAGCTTTGAAAAATGAAAGCCGCCAATAAGTATATCGGGTGAGAACCAATCGAGTATGTTGTGGATCCCCGTACGCGAGCATCCGCTGATAAGTACTCTCTTGCCATTTTCCTCTATAAGCAGGTATTGCTCGTGCAGAAAATCGTCGGGGCAAAGAGAGCATCCCTCGCGCTTACACAGCCCACAAGAGTCTGTAACGATCTTTTTAGGCTTGCCGTTACAAGACGCAAGCAAAATATTCTCACCTATCTCGGCAGAGTCTTCTACAAGTATGATCCTATCGCTCTCCGCTATTTCCTTATCAAGACCGATATATCTGCCGCTCGCATTATAATAGTCGCCAAAAGCGGCGCGATTTACGTATAAGGAGGCTTTTGAATTTATCTCTAAAAATCTTTTGATGCCACCGCTGTGATCATAATGCCCGTGAGAAAGTATGGCTATATCAACCTCATCAAGTGCAATTCCCATCTGGCGGGCATTGTCGGCAAAGGCACTCGTCTGCCCCATATCAAATAGGATCTTATGCGCATCGGTTTCAATATAAAGGCTGAATCCGTGCTCCGAAATAATACTCTCACGTTGTGTTGTATTCTCACACAAAACCGAAATTTTCATCTTAAATCTCCAAATATATCTAATACAAACGGCGGTTTTATCCGCCGTTTGTATTTATTGATTTGCAATATATTCCTCTGCAAAATGTGCGGCAACCGCACCGTCAGCGGCGGCAGTCACTATCTGACGAACCACCTTTGTACGAACGTCGCCGACAGCATAAACACCGTCAACATTTGTCTTCGTGCTTTCGTCGGCGATAATATACCCCTGGGCGTCAATCTCAAGCTGATCCTTTACAAGCTCGGTAACCGGAGCTCTTCCAATGCTTATAAACAAGCCGTCAATATCAATTCTCTCCTCTTCACCCGTCAGCTTGTTTTTGATCATCACACCCTCTATCTTATTCTGATACAAAAGCTGTGTGACCTCCGAGTTCCACTTAAACTCAACGTTTTCTGCCTTCATCAAGGGATCATGATAGATCTTTTCTGCACGCATAGTATCTCTGCGGTGAATAATATAGACCTTTTTACAAATTTTTGATAGCAACAGCGCATCAGCCGCCGCAGAGTTACCTCCGCCAACGACTGCAACGGTTTTTCCTCGAAAAAGCATTCCGTCACAAGCGGCACAATATCCCACGCCTCTGCCAATAAGCTTTTCCTCATCGGCAATACCAAGATGCTTATGCTCTGCTCCCGTCGCTATAACGACCGTCTTCGCATAAAAATCGCCGATATCCGCAGTAACGCGTTTAGGTGCTGTTTTGAGATCGACTGAAATCACCTCTGTCTGCTCGGTAACAGCCCCAAATCTCTCCGCCCCCGATTTCATTTTATATCCAAGCGTAAAGCCGTCAACTCCCTCGTCAAATCCGGGATAATTGTCTATTGCCTGCGTCTGTGTCATCTGACCGCCCGCCGAATATTTTTCAAGCACCAAGGTGTCAAGCCCCGCGCGTGTCGCATATAGCGCGGCTGTATACCCCGCAGGGCCGCCTCCTATGATTATCACGTCATATATCTTGTTATCCATACTTTCTCCTATCACAAGTAATTTAGAGATCATCTTCTGAAATTAATTTTATCACAAAACACAAATATATTCAATATATATTTCTTTTTCCGGTGCGATAGGCACTTGGTGACATACCGTACTTTTTCTGAAAAGCTCTGTTAAAATATGAAATATTATTAAAGCCGCATTCAAGAGCTATATCTATAATTTTCTCGTTGCCGCTTGTAAGCATTTTTTTTGCTTTTTTCATACGAAGCTGCATACAGTATTCATTAAAGCTTATCCCCATTTCTTTTTTGAAAAGCCTTCCGAGATAATTTTCGTTTTTCTGATAAGTGCCGGCAAGCTCACCAAGCGTGATGCTCGTGCAGTACATTTCATCTGCATACTGTTTAAGAAGAGATACAAGCCAATGCAATTTCGGTTCTTCCTGCGGAATATTCTGACAAAGCAGCTTCAGGTAATCGGAAAGTATATCGGCAATTTGATAAAGACTTTCGGAATCCTCAATATATTCGCATTTTGCAAGCTCATCGCAAAGCGTTTTCTCATTAACCTTTGTATATTCACACACCTTTTTTATGCGATCAACCGTATGTTTCTCATCTATCACAGCGTTTCCAACGTAAACGACCGCCGCAACGGAATCGTTTACTATCACGGGACACCCTACCTCATACAATCCGTAAAGGCAATGACCGCCAAAAACGTCCTTTTGTAATATGCTCCTTCTGTTTGCAAGCATTTTGCAACGCATGCATATACGGTAACCTCTCTCGGTCGATTTTGCCACTTCGCAAAAGCTCTTTGAATGTATGATGTTGTTAAAATCTATTCGCGTCATTGGCGTGTTTAATATTCCACACAGGTCAAGAATACTTACGTGGATATTTCGTCGTTCACTCAAATGCTTGATAAGTACCTGCAAATTTTGCATATTTACTCCTAAATGCATCTTTTTTTATTATTTTAACACAAAAGTATCTTTTGTGCAAGTTTTTTATTGATTTTGTGTTAGAATAATTATATATAATGCGATAGAATAAAATAAAAAACGTATAGGAGATGCATTATGAAAAAATATGACGTTGCCGTAATAGGCGGTGGCTTTGCAGGTGTTTCAGCGGCTCTTGCAGCGGCAAGAGAGGGTGCTCGTGTTTTAATCGTTGAAAAATCGAACTGCCTTGGCGGTGCGGCAGTAAATTGCCTTGTTCTTCCCTTTATGCCCAATGCAACCAAGATAAACGGCGTTGTTACCTTGCTCTCGGCAGGTCTTTATAAGACGTACTATGAAAAGCTCAAGGAGCGCGGTGCGGCAAAAAACTTGTCATTTGAAGAAGAAGAACTGAAGTTCATCCTTAACGATATGGTTTGCGAGGCCGGTATAGACATTCTTTTCCACTCGTACATATTCAAGGCAACAAGAAAGGACAGCCGCATTGAATCGGTTACCGTTGCTACAAGAGGCGGAGAGGTTACCGTTGAGGCCGACTATTTCATTGATGCAACAGGCGACGCACAGCTTTCCTTCCTTGCTGACTGCCCCACAAAGCTTGGACGTGAATCCGACAATCTTTGCCAGCCTATGACCCTCTGCTTCCGTCTTGGAAACGTTGACGTCAAGAGCTTCTTGGACAACAGAGAGAAGATGGATGCCGCATACAAGAAGGCGCTTGATGCAGGCGAATTTATAAATCCCAGAGAGAATATTCTCGTGTTTACAACGCCCGTTCCCAACGTGCTTCATTTTAACACGACAAGAGTAATTAAAAAGAACCCCACCAACCCTGTTGACGTAAGTGAAGCAGAGATAATCGCAAGAAAACAGGTGCGCGAGGTTTATGAGTTTATGAAGAAGCACGCATCGGGACTTAAAAACAGCTTTCTTATGATGACAGCTGCTGAGATCGGTGTGCGCGAAAGCCGTATGATAGTGGGCGACTACGTATTGACCGAGAGTGATTGCAGAAGCTGCGCCATGTTTGAGGATTCTATCGCTGCTTGTAATTATGATATCGACATTCACAACCCCGAGGGAACGGGAACGAGCCACTATTACTTCCCCGAGGGTGAGTACTACACCATTCCCTACCGTAGCCTTATTCCCGTAGGTGTTGACAATATGCTCGTTGCGGGCAGATGTATCTCGTCCGACCACGGCGCTCAGGCATCTTACAGAATTATGCCTACTGTTTGCTGTATAGGTGAAGCGGCAGGCACGGCTATCGGTCTTGCTTGCAAGGACAGGATTGACACAAGAAAAGTTGACGTAAAGAAGCTCCAAAAATCCCTTCGCGACAACGGAGCGTTCCTCGGAATATAAAGAATACAACAATAATCAAAAAATATCAGAGGTAAAATCGTTATGAAGCAAACAAAGTGTGGCAACGAAACAGACGTTATAATCCCCGTTGGATTGGCTTCTGCTATTGACAGTGGCAAAAAGGTTGCCGATACCATTCTTGATCTTCATCAAAAATACGGATACCGCCGCTTTATGCTTGCAGGTCCCGCAAAAGGGTGGAGAGCTATCGGCTTTCCGCCGATCGAGCATTTTGAGGAGCTTGCGTATGCCTTTCTTGAAGCAAAAAACGAGCTTCTTCCATACGGCATCGAATGTGGATGGTGGCTGACCACCGTAGTCAAGTCAGGACCGTGTGATGACTTTGTCCGCATAAAAAGAGCCAACGGAAGTCTTGCTCCCTTCTCGTCCTGTCCTCTTGATGAGAAATTCAGAGAACATTTTGCCGATTGCATAGCAAGATTTGCCAAGATAGCAAAGCCCGCATTTATAATTACAGAGGATGATTATTCCATCCTTGCCTCGGCACCTGTCAATGGTTGCTTCTGCGATCTTCACCTTGAAGAATTCTCAAAAAGGATGGGCACAGAATACACCCGTGAGGAGCTATCGGCAATTTTGTCGGAGCGCACTCCCGAAGCCTTGGAGATCATAAAAAAATGGCGGGAGCTTATGAAGGACACACTTGTGGACTTTGCCAAAACTATCCGCAAAAAGCTTGACGTCGACTCGCCCGAAATACCCGTAGGATATATGCAATCGGAGAATGCGGATGCAGAGGGAGATTGCACGTATGACATCTGTAAAGCTCTTGCAGGCGACAGACACACTCCCTTTTCCCGTCTTTACGGAACCTTTTATAACGGAGTTACCGTTCAGGATATCCCTACCGTTACCTTTCACGCAATATACAGCAGACAGCATATAGAGGGCGATTTTACATACTATCACGAGTCTGACAGCTTCCCTTCCTCGCGTTTCTTTACGTCGGGAACGGAAATGCGCGCAATAATGGCAACCGCATATTCGGCGGGCTTTAACGGCTCGACCTTCCAGCAGCTCGAAACGTCCGATCTTCCCGAGGAGACTGCTTACGGAAAAATGTTTATCAAGGAAAGAGGGCGTTTTGGAGAGATCTGCAAAACTGCATCAATGTGCGAAATGAAGGGCGTAGAGATCTGTTACGATCCCTTTTATAACTCACTTGAGCATCCTTTTGCCCCCTATTGGGCACAACCGATAGGTCTTTTCGGCATTCCCTATACAACAAAGGAATCACCGGTAGCCTTCTGGGACAAACGTCAAGCAAAATACAGCGACGATAAGACTGTAAAAAAATATCTATCAAAGGTGCTTTTCCTTGATGGAGAGGCGGCAAAAGCACTTTGTGAGCGCGGATATTCCGACTATCTTGGCGCAGAGATCGGCGATGAGATCACAAACGGCCCGCTTGCCTTTGACCTTGGAGCAAAAGAGATCGTACGTGACGAATTTGTAAGCGAGGGATATGCGAGAACTATGGGGATCGCAAGTATCTTTGCTTCGGGAAAAGAGGGTAAAGCCCTTCGCATAACACCGAACGATCCAAAGACAAAAATAATTACAGACGTAGTAAATTCGGCAAAAGAAACTATCTGCCCCGGAATGACGCTTTATAAAAACGAGCTTGGCGGCACGGTGATCGTAATGGGCATGATGATAGCGGGAAGTTATTCACAGTCACTTCTCTGCTACACAAGACAAAGGCTTTTCCATAAGCTTATAAGTGAATGCTGCGACGAATTCGCATTTGTTAAAAACTCTCCTCGCATATTTACAATAATGAACGAGGCAAAGAATGAAAAGGAAAGCGGATTTATCGGTATGCTGACCCTTATAAACCTCGGATGTGATACAGAAGAGGATATCCTTTTGCACCTCCCTGAGAATTTTGCCAAGGCAAAAAGCATATTTGCACTCAAGGGTGACGGAAAATGGAAAAAGGTCGGATTCACTCGTACCAAGGACGGTATGAGTGTCAACGTATCATCAAATTATCTTGAGCCTCTGTGTTTACTTTTTAAATAAAAATCGTGAGCTTGCCGACCGCGGTCGGCAAGCTCTTTTTCTCTAAAGGAAACAGGCTGTCTTAGCAGACAGCCTGTTAAAATAATTATTTTGCCTTGGGCTTGCGGATACGATTGAGCTGCTTGTTCATCTTAAGGAGCTCTTCCTTGGTAAAGGAAACGTTCATCATACCCATCATACTTGTCAGACGAAGAACGGTGAATCCTCCCATCATCTGCATAAGTCCGCCGTCCGCCTTGAGATCAACGTCAAAGCCACCCGACTTCTTTTCTTTGTCGGCATCCTTCTTTCCTGCATCCATCTTTTTCTTGATCTTAAGCCCCACGCCGATGAACCAAAGCTTTCCACGCTTTGAGAGCATAATATCCGAGATCTTGTCGTTGAGCGAGTATCTGCCCGCTTTCTCAGTGACGTCAAACCAGTTAAGAACTGCACCGACTTCCTTAAGAACGTAATCCATATTTCTCTCGGAAACCTTGCGGATCTTTCCTTCGTCAGTTAATTCGCCCGCCTTTGCAACGATGACCGATTCGCCCTCATTCTTTACGTCAAAGTAGAAGAAGTGGTCCTCTGCCGTCTTCTTGCCGATGCTCTCTCCGTTAACGAAAAGCTCTACCTCGGGAAGATTTGAGTATACAGTAACCTTTGTTACGTCTTCAACACGGTCAATATATCTCTTGCCGCAAAGATGTACGAAGGGATCGTCCGAAAGCCATGCCTTATATGCATAGAAAGCGTCCTTCTTGTACTTTCTGTCCATTGTGACAAGACCCTTATGGTTCTGTCCGTTCTCTCCGCCCTCTGCTCTCGCATCAGCGCCGAAATCAAACATATTCCATACGTGAGTAGCCCAAAGATACTTACGTGTAAAGAGCTGCTTTATAAGCTCCTCGTGATAGTATGCCTGATATTCCTCGGTATAGTCACCCTGCTTCGGGTCGCTTGTGTGCCAGTTAAGAGCCTCGCAGCCGTACTCGGAGCAGCCTATCGGAATTGTAGGATGCATCTGGTGGAATTTATCAAACCAAGGTCCGTTCATTGTGGTGTCTCCGCCATACCAACCGAAATAGTGGTTATAGGATACGACGTCGGGAATAAGAAGATAGGGATCTTCCATCTTACACATTGAAACCGCCGCAATAGTTGTAAGTCTTGTCTTGTCCATCTCGTGAACAAGGTCATTGAGTATACGGTGATTTTCAAGAAGATCATCATCAGAGCCTCCAATAGAGATCTCGTTGGAAAGTCCCCATACCACAATCGATGCGTGGTTATAGTTCTGAGTTACAAGCTCCTTCATTTGCGAGATGGTGTTCTCACGTCCGCCGGGCATATGCTTTGAAATATAAGGAATTTCCGCCCAGATAACAAGTCCCTTTTCATCACACAGATCATAGAAATACTGGTCGTGCTGATAGTGAGCGAGTCTTATAGTAGTAGCGCCGACCTCCATTATAAGATCGATGTCCTCCTCATGATGCTCGGGGAGAAGCGCGTTACCTACACCTGTGCGGTCCTGATGGCGCGAAACACCGCGCAAGGGATATTCCTCGCCGTTAAGGATAAATCCGTTATCGGGATCTATCTTGAATGTACGGCAACCGAAGCGGTTGCATACGTTATCAATAACCTCATCACCCTCAACGACCTCTACCTCACAGCAATAGAGGTAAGGGTCGCGGCGTCCGTGCCAAAGGTGAACGTCCTTTATTTCGAAAGATACCTTTGTATCAGTTGTTTCGATCTTTGAAAGCTCTTTTTCATCCTTGTCATAAATTGTGTAAACGAGCTTCTGACCCTCGGCAATATTCTTAACGAATACTTCAACCTCAACCTTTGCGTCCTTGCCCTCTACGGTCGGTGTGATCATAAGGCCCGTGCCGCCATAATAATCAAGGTCAAAATGTGCCTTGTTTACAGCAATAAGATTTACGTCACGGTAAATACCGCCGTAGAATGTGAAGTCAGCCATCTGAGGATAGACTTCTTCATTCGGCGAGTTGTCAACGATAACTGCGATATCGACCTTATCTCCAAGAGCCTCTGTGATATCAACTCTCCACGTTGAATATCCGCCGTCGTGATGAGCAAGCTTTTTCTCTCCTGCATATACGTCTGCCGAGGAGTTTGCTCCGCGGAATTCAAGATAATAGAGGTCAGCCTCGGGAAGCTCTGCCTTATTAAGTGTCTTTACGTACAAACAAGAGCCGCGGAAATAATCGTTTCCGCCGTCATAACCGTCCTCCGCATTAAAGGTGTGAGGAAGATCGATCTGCGCACCGTCACGGCGTGCAATATCGGTCGTATCTTTAATAAAAAGCCAATCTTTATTAAGATTTATAACATTTCTCATATTGGTTTCTCCTTGTTTATATTTTAATGATCATATCAAAAGATCATTGATTTTCCATTATTTTAAGAATGGCGTCCGACGTTTTGTCGGACGCCACAACAAAATTTTCTCTATGCGAAATTGTCGTTATTCTCTGCTACCGAAGAATTACTCTGCATCAGTACCTCTTCCAAGCTCTGCATTCATCTTCGCAAGCGTCTTCTTGTCAAGGTTATAGATAAGTCCAAGACCTATAAACTGAACTATTGCACTGAACATATAAAGTCCTGCAACCAACCAACACATATTCTGAGCAGTCTGTGCGCTCTGTCCAATCGTACCGTACTTGGAAACGTATCCGAGTGCTCCCATTATAAGAAGAACTACAGAAGGACCTACACCCTGAGCGAGCTTACGGAAGAAAGAGTGGAGTGAATACACAGTACCTTCCTCACGTGTTCCGAATCTCCATTCATTGTAATCAATAGCATCACCCATCATAGCCCACGATACACAAGTGTAAACACCCATGCCAATACCAAACAATACAAGACCTATAAGATATACAATTAAAGATACGGTAACATTGGAAATTATGGGGAATATAAGCATAACAATTCCACCGACTATTGATACTAGTGTGCCGACAACACTTGCTTCCTTTTTACCATATTTCTTAACAATCTTTGTAATAAAGGGCATGAACAAGAACATAGGCAAGAACCCTATCATCTGTACTACACCCGACATAGATGCCATATTAAAATATGTTGCAAACATTATAGTATTAGCCGTGGTTGCAGCGTTCATACCTAAAAACATACCCATAGCGGCAATGGTAGCACCAACTGCGGCACGGTTTCTCATAAACTTACCAAATGATTTAACAATATTAAATTTTTCCGTTTTTTCAGTTGTTCTTACAGAATTTTCGTCAACACGTACGGTTATCATCTTTAACATTATCATAAATGATATAAATCCAATAACACCCATAATAAGTGCTGCCCAAAAAACTCTTTCACCAATAAGCACTTCAATCTGCTTGCCCGTAAGAGGACTAAGTACTTTGTCACCGACAGCGTACGCTTCGCCTGTAACGGGATTAGAATGGAACTTATCCGGAGTGAACATTTCTTCTGCGCCTTCGGGAATTTCAATCTTATCAAGGAAGCTTGTGGTTCCATCATAAGTTATCTTATTCCAAATAATCATAGGAAGAATGATGCTGGGGAGCAAGTTGCCAATCATTGAGCCAATAGATCTCCAAGTAGAGAGCTGTGCACGCTCTCCAACATCCTCGGTTACAAGAGAAAGCATAGAACCGTATGGAACGTTTGCAACTGTATAAAACGCATCCCATACAATGTAGCCTAAAACAAAAAGAATAGCCTTGATAACCGTAGGAGCTTCAGGGAACGGAAGAAACACTGCTGCACCGCCCACCAAAAGACCGCAAGCACCAATGAATATATAAGTCTTAAACTTACCCATTCTGTATTTTCTTCTGTCATTATCGATCAAAGATCCTATCAGCGGGTCATTGACGGCATCCCAAATCTGAACTAAAAGAAGAAGAATTGAAAGCAGACCTGTTTCCATCATCATAAAAACGAGCCAAAAGGTTTGAACCGTACCCTTCAATGAGAAGCTCATGTTGCAGCCAAGATCTCCGGCAGCATAGGCAATTTTGTCTCTTATACCAAACTTGCGTTTTCCATTGGCATCCAACTGTTTTTCTTTTTTCATTTTATTTGTCCTCTTTTCATATTTTTAGAAGAATTGATAGAGATACTATTAACAGTATAAATGATTTTTATAAATTTCGTGAGGATTTTTTTAATACATACTTGTATTATTTTTATATTTCTTAAAAATTTTTGTTGCAAATAAACAAAGAATATGTTACAATATATATGATTTATGTAAATGTTTGATTAATTTTCAGAAAGGAAACGGTATGAACTCAACGGACGATCAACAGTTCTTAAAACAGGTATTTCAAAAAAGCGGCATACCATTGTGTATTATTCCCCGAAGCGCGGCAAACGATAAGCTTTTATCCGATTTTTTAGACCCTTTATTTGGTCTTTTTCCTTCTTCAAATATTCCCGTAAAGGAGCTTATCGGCGATCCTCAGCCACAATCTATGTACAAGCTTCGGGATTCATTCGGTCTTAACTATCTTTATTTCATTATGGCAGATAAAGAAGACAAGATCCTTTTTGTAGGACCTTATGTAGAAAAGCCACTTACCGTAGAAGACGTGCTTGAGTCAAACGAGCAAAACAATATTACAACTGATAATAAAGAGTTTATTGAAAGCTATTGCTCGTCCATTCCCGTCCTATCGCCTACAAGTCACCTTTTTATAATGCTTGATACTTTTTTTGAGATGACTTGGAAATGCGACACATTTCCTCTTGTAGAGCTTGTAAAAGGAAGAGATGAGGGCACGAGAATTATTGAAGAATCAAGAAACCACGGCGAAATAAATACTCCCCTTATACACACTAAAATAATTGAAAACAGATACAAGACCGAAAACGAGCTTATATCTGCAATTTCTCACGGACAACTACAAAAGATAAACCAATTATTGTCCGTAATTTCAACTTCTTCTTTTGAAAATCGCGTTCCCGATAAGGTCAGAAATTTTAAGAATTACGGTATAATTATGAACACCCTTCTGCGAAAGGCGGCAGAGCAAGGCGGTGTTCATCCCGTTCATCTTGACAGGACATCATCTATGTTTGCAAAACGTATAGAACAAATGTCAGATTACAAGGAAGCCGCGAACATAATCAGAGATATGCCCAGCGCATACTGTAAGCTTGTACGCAAGCATTCTCTCAAAGGTTACTCTCCGTTGATTCAAAAAACAATATTATATATCGAATCCGACCTTTCAGCCGAGCTGACGCTTGCAAAGCTTGCGTCATCACAAGAAGTAAGCGCGGGTTACCTTTCTACCCTTTTCAGAAAAGAAACAGGAAAAACGCTTACAGAGTTTATTACAGAGAAAAGAATAAATTATGCTTCACATCTCTTGAGCACGACTAATCTTCAGATACAAACGATAGCCCTTAATTGCGGCATTGTCGACGTTCAGTATTTTTCAAAAACGTTCAAGAGATATACAGGCATTTCTCCAAAAGAATACAGAAAGCAGCAACAATAAAACAAGCCCTTGCAGGAGAGTCTGCGAAATTAGCGGTAAAATTTAATTTAGCCATCACTTTTTGAAGTGGTGGCTTTTTTCATACGCAGGAAACAAAGAAAAGCCCCGCGCGAGGCGGGGCGAGGGTTACATAGCTGCGAGCCGTTCTTTGATGTTCAAATAGCGAGGCGTATCCTTGATCGATGCAAACACCGCCTCATTGTTATTGAGATATCTCAAATAAGCGTGACCGAGCGTTTCTGTACTGCTCTTTACAATATTGGTCTGATCGATTTTAATTCTATTGACAAGCAAGGACGAATGCGAAATTTTTGTAAAGCTTTGATTCTTTTCAAGATGAACAAGCATTTGTTCAAGCTCGCATATTGCTTTTTCAAAAGTACCTGACTTTCCGCTTTCCAGTGCCATAAAGAAGCTGATTCGTGTCAGGCGGTCATGCCAATATCCGAAATCTTGATTCGAGAAAATCATATGAAACATATTGTACAAGGTCTCCCACATTTCATGTTTCTCTTCGTGGGTGTATCCGGCGTCTGTACAGTCAAGCATGTATTTCATATATAGATACATTTTATCACAGACCTTCCAAAAATAATTCTGACAATGTTCTGTAAGCTCATTACCCTCCAAT
>JAZSIV010000173.1:0-11569 GCA_045533995.1 Eubacteriales bacterium | reverse complement strand
CCCTGAAGACCGACCATCATAACTACTGTTGGTGGCTTTGACGATATTTCAAGCTTTGCCTGAGTACCGCCCATAAGGTTTGTGAGCTCTTCATTTACTATTTTAACGATCTGTTGAGCTGGGAGGAGTGATTCAAGCACCTCTGTTCCCACAGCTCTTGCAGATACTGTGTTTATAAAATCTTTTACGACCTTAAAATTAACGTCAGCTTCGAGTAATGCAAGCTTGATCTCTCGCATTCCCGCCTTAACGTCGGCCTCTGTTAATTTACCTTTGTTCTTAAATTTCTTAAAAGCATTTTCAAGCTTTTCGCTCAAACTTTGGAACAACAGATTCATCTCCTTTCATAAAGAAATTTACTGTTCTATTTGTTTCTTTAATTCTTCAATGCCGTCGCATACTTCCTTTGGAGCAGACAGCTTTTGTGAAATTGACAGGAGTTCTTCTGCTTTTGTTTCAAGGGATCTCATCTTTTTTGATATTCCGAGTTTTTCTTCAAAAAACAAAAGCTCTTCCTCAGTTTTTTTTATAAGATCTCTTACACCCTGACGTGAAATTCCGATCTCCTCTGAGATTTCAGCAAGCGAGAAATCCTCATTATAATTCATATCGAGTACGTTTCCTTTTCTTTCTGTCAGAATATCGCCGTAAAAATCCAGTAAATACCCAATTTTTAAGTTTTTTTCATACATTTAGCGATCTACCTTTCATGTGTAAAGCAAAATGCTTTACAAGTATATCACATAAGTTTCCTCTTGTCAATATTTTTTTATTATTTTTTAATTATTATTTGCACTTGATCCTAACAGATGATAAATAAACTGTTGCGCGGTTCTGCAGGAAATTCCGCCGTTTCGCATTTCCCATACGTGTGCCGCAGAAATTATTTCTTCATCTGTTAATTCTATATGAGGATGTCTGCGTGCAAGCTTTACAACGATATCGTCAAATTCTATTTTATTTGGCTTGAAATATCCTATTGTAAGTCCGAAGCGGTGAACGAGGGAGAGCTTTTCTTCAAGTGTTTCCGATCTGTGTACGTCCTGTTGCATCTGTACGTCGTTTCTGTCATTAAAGCTTTCTTTAATAAGGTGTCTTCTGTTTGACGTTGCGTAAATAAGAACGTTATCCGGCTTTGTTTCAACACCGCCCTCAATTATTGCTTTAAGATATTTGTATTCGGTTTCGTTGTCCTCAAATGAAAGGTCGTCCATATAAATAATAAATTTATAGTTTCTGTTTTTTATTTGAGAGATCACGGCAGAGAGGTCCTTGAATTGGTGTTTGTAAATTTCTATCATTCTAAGACCGTTGTTATAAAACTGATTTACGATAGCTTTTATACTCGTTGATTTTCCTGTTCCGCTGTCGCCGTATAACAAAACGTTGTTTGCGCTCTTTCCGTCAACAAAAGCCTGAGTGTTATCGACAAGGGCTTTTTTCTGTCTGTCATATCCTATGAGGTCGGTAAGCAGGACCTTGTTCATATTATTTATGGGGGTAAGCTGCATCTTGTTGTCGTTATAGCTTAAACGGAAAGCCTTGTTTAGTCCGAACATTCCAACGCCGTATGCCTTGTAAAAATCAACAACAGCTTCAAAAATTTCGGCACCGTCTTTTGATTTTTCAATTTTTAAGCTCAGCTCTTGAACTTTTTCACTGACGTTTTTGTTATACATCTGCTCGCGTTTTGGAATTGCATTATAATCCGAAAGAGTAGAGAAGCAGTTTATATCAAGCGCGCTTTCAATTTTTGAAAAATCAAAATCAAACAAACGCTTATAAATGTCAAAATCATTTATTGCAAATTTGTTTACCGTGCCATCTCTGCGTTCTGCTTTTTCACATGTAAAGCTAAAGGGATTTTCATCGGTAATTAAAAGATATGTAAGATAATTGTGCCAAAGATTTTTATCAAATCCATATTGTGTTGCAAGCTCAAGCAGACGTCTTACTTGAATGAATATCCTTGTTTTCAGATGCTCGGGGGTATCCTTCCCAAGCTCAAAATCCTCAAATATCTCGCCGAGCTTTGTCAGTATGCTCTCGCCAGACATATCTCTGTATATTATTAATTTGGCAAGTTCCTTATACATATTAAAACTCCTATTTTTAGATTAATAATATATTATCATTTTTTTCTTGTTTTTTCAATAGAAAATAAATTAAAAATAGTTGAGAGCCTACTTATTTACAGGCTCTCAACAATATTTTATAATGAAATAATTAAATTGGCAAGATACATAACGACAGGAATCGTTACTACAGAGAGAATCGATGTCATTCCCACGGCTTGAGCAGAATATTCAGGATCGATATTGTGGAGCTCTGCAAGCATTGATACTGTAGTTGCACTTGGCATACAGCAAACGGCGGTCATAAACAATATCATCTCATTTGAAAAGCCTATAAGCATCATTCCAATTGTGATTATAAGTGGAATGACTATTAGTTTCATTGCTGACAGATAATAGATCTTTGTTGTTGTAAAAAGCTTTTTGAGCTCGCTTCTTCCTAGGAGTGCACCAATAATGAGCATTGATATCGGAGTACATAAATTACCAAGATATGCAAACGTGTCGCCAATAGGTTTTGGAACGGGCAGGTTAGCAATGAAGATTATTATTCCTATCGTTGACGGAACAGTTCCGTAATTTATAAATATCTTTTTTATTGTAAGCTTAATATCCTTGCGTTTTCTTGCGAGAATTGCAATACCCCACGTCCACAATACAAGATGGAAGCTAATGAGGAAAAACGAGCCCATAAAGACGCCCTTGCTTCCAAATAAGGATTCAAGAATAGGGAAACCAATAAATCCTGCATTTCCAAAGACCATTGCAAATTCGGTAAGCTTTTGTTCGTCAATATTTTTTCTTAAGGGTCTGCATGCTAAAAATGCTATTGCGCTCATTGCAATGTGTATAAGTATTCCAAGACCGAGAGTAGAGAGACCAAGCTTAAGGTTTTCCTTTGAATACTCTACGTTGATAAGAGATGAAATTATAAGACAAGGCTGTCCTATTGAAATAATAAGCTTAGAAAGCTTTTTTGATGCCGTTTCATCAATTATTCCGATCTTATTGGCAACAAAACCGACAGAAAGCAGTAAAAAAAGTGTTACAATTATATTAAGTAATGCGTTAAAATCCATTTTAAGTCCTTTCGCTAGACGTCAGAATGTTCGTTATTTATTTTGTCAAGTTGATTTTTGATCTCTTGCATATCAGAGAGCATTTCCTCTTTTTTTCGAGGATCTCGTAAAAGCAATGCGGGATGGTAAACTGCTGTGATGAGAAAATCACCCTTCTTAAACCATTTTCCGTGCTCGACTGTGATCTTAAAATCAGGTTTAATAAGTCTCATAGCGGCAATTCTTCCAAGGCAAACAATGATCTTTGGTTGTATAAGACGCACTTGTCTGCGAAGAAAATCAATGCAAGCGTCTTCTTCTGCCGGAAGCGGATCTCTGTTTTTAGGCGGTCTGCATTTTAATATGTTCGCAATATAAACATCTTCTCGGTCAATGTCAACGGCAAACAAAAATTTATCAAGCAACTGTCCCGCGCGACCTACAAAGGGAACACCTGTTTTGTCCTCGTTGTCGCCCGGTGCCTCTCCTACAAACAATATATCGGCATTTTTATTTCCTATTCCAAAAACGCAGTTTGTTCTTGTTTTTGACAATTCACAAGCTGTGCAGTTGCTACATTCATCAAAAAGTTTATCCCACATATCTTCCATAATGTTCCTCCATATTGGAAAATGTATAAGATAGTATAACACAAAACGTTTTTCTTTTCAATATTTTTTATAAATGTTTATTTTATAGCTTTGCAAGTGTTCCTACGGCATCAAACTCACACATAGTCCTGCCGTGTTCAGATGCATAATATTTTATAGCTTCGGCATTTTCGTAAGTGCCGTATTCATTTATAAAAGAAAATTCATTAAAGGGAAGAAAATCATACTGTTCAAGATCGGAAAGAAACAGATAATATTTACCGTTGTCACAGGTATATGCCGAGCTTTCGCCGATATAACCTATTGAAAAAAGTCTTTTGGATACTTCGATCAGATCTTTTATTTCTTCAAATGAAAATGCAGCAAATCTCTCTGAATTTGTTTGTGTTTTTTTGGTATGTAATCGAACGGGAAATCTTTCTTGCGATGCTTTAGGCTTATTACTACATTCGTTTGTGCCCTGAGAAAGCAACCCTATCTTTGTTACAAACATTTCACAGCCGCCTTCCTTTGACGGATATAATTGAACGAGAACTCGTTGCCCGTCGGTGTCAAATCCCGTTTCGTGCTTTGCGCGATTTAGTATATCCCAGAACATTCGCTTGGTTTCGGTATTTGAGTAATCAAGCTGCTCTGCTTTGATCTCAAATTGTCGCAGATCATCTTCGCCAAGCATGACCTTAAGCTTGTTGTCGCTTATCATGATTATTTCCATATTAAATATAACTCCTTTAAAACCTTACTAATAATTATAATCTTAAACCTTAAAAAATGTAACCCCTAAATTTATGGTAAATTTATTGACGAAGATATACATATAATGATATAATTTATACATTAAGAAAAAGGAGGGAAGACGTATGTTTTATGACAACGAAAGCTGTGGCGTTATATTTGATGCGGAAGAGCTTTGTTCATTGGCACATAAATGTGGAGATATAGACACAAGACACCCTTCTTATTCTGATCTTAAAGGACACGTATCTTCAGAGACCTTTGCGAAAATTTATAAAAATGCGGGATATTGTATACACGATCTTGAATTGTCGTTAACACGAAAGCTTGACAATATATATTATACAGTTAATTGTATTGTCGATACTGTGATCACCTTTAACGGATCACCAAGGATAGATATAGTAAGAAACGTGCGCAAATATGATTTTTATATGCCGCTCAAATCCGTTTGGCTGTCACTCTTAAAATGTGTCGCATATTTTTATGCCGTCAAAAATAATATTTCCTTTATTTCGGCGCGATTTTATTACGTTTATGACGATAAGAACAAAGAAAATATCAAATACTTTGATTATTCTTTTGACATATCGGAGCTTGAAAAAGATTTCCTTTCGCTTATTAATAAGGTGGCTTGGCGAATAAAATTTACATCCGAGCATGCAAACGTTTCTCTTGCCTCTGCAGCAAACTGTGTTTTTCCGTATGAAACCTTGCGCGAGGGACAGGAAATGATGATCAGAGAATGTTATTCTGCAATTAAGCAGAATAAAAGACTCTTTTTGCTCGCCCCTACAGGCACGGGAAAAACCGTGGCATCTCTTTATCCGTCTGTAAGGGCAGTCGGTAACGGGTATGCGGAGAAAATATTTTATCTTACGTCTAAGGCGAGCACGCGAAGAGAAGCGTTCAACGGCTCAGCTAAGCTTTTTGATGCAGGAGTTAAGCTTCGCACAGTTGTTATTGGTGCGAAAGAGCAAGTTTGTCTTTGCGCCACGCGCGGCTTTTCAAGAAATGGCGCTACACCCTGTAATCCAGTTAATTGTCCCTATGCTGCGAGATATTATGACAAGGTTGAGGGGGCTCTTTGTGAGCTTATTTCAAAAAGGCACGGGTATACGATAGGTTATATTTTAGAGATCGCAAAAAAATATACGGTTTGTCCGTATGAGCTTTCTCTTGATCTTTCGGAGCTTTGCGATATAATCATTTGCGATTATAACTATGTGTTTGATCCGACGGTATATTTCAGAAGATATTTTTCGGGAGATAATCAAAACAATTCAAAGTACGTATTCCTTGTCGATGAGGCACATAATCTTGCTGACAGAGCGAGAGATATGTATTCGGCGACCTTAAGCAATACCCCTTTTGAAAAAATATATTCAAAAATTGAACCTACAGAAAAAGATTTGAATGAAGCCTTTGAAAAAATTATTTTGGTGATTCGCCATATGAGAAAGCTTTGCCGTGATAATTCTTTTAAGGATGCAAACGGAAATGTAAAGGGATTTTATATAAGCAATTCTATTTATGAAACGTTGGGCGTAGAGCTTGAGCTTTTTAAGATCAAATGTGACATATGGTTAAAGGATAATTCCGACCATGCGCTGTGGAATGATATATATAATTTACTGTCAGACGTAAAAAAATATCTATGTATAAGTACGTATTTCAGTGATAGCTTTTATAACTATATCTTTATTGACGGTGATGAAACGACAATTAAAATTTTTTGTCTTGATCCCGCTGCTATTCTTGACAGAATACAAAAACGGGCTATATCGAGTGTAATGTTTTCGGCGACCCTTACTCCTATCGACTATTTTATGCATATACTTGGTGGGGATAAGGAATCTGAAAAGTTATCACTGCCGTCTCCTTTTGATCCCTCTAATTTGTGTGTGTGTACCACGTCATATATGAGCACGAGGCTTGAGGAGAGAAGCACAAGCGTATCCAAATATATTTCTGTGATCGCTGCAACGGTAAGCTGTAAGGCAGGGAACTATATTGCATATTTTCCGTCATACAGTTGCCTTGAAAACGTTTATAGGGCATTTATCAAGAAATATCCTAACGTAAGCACCATTGTTCAGACAAAAGGAATGTCATTAAATAAGAAAGAAGAGTTCCTTAACTTTTTTAAGGATGATAAAAATGTTTTGCGTATAGGTTTTTGTGTTTTGGGCGGATCGTTTTCCGAGGGTGTTGATCTTCCCGGCGGCAGACTTATAGGAACTATAATTTTTGGTGTTGGACTTCCTGGAATTTCAAATGAACGTAATATTATGCGCGACTATTATGATACGAGAATTGAGGCAGGATATGATTATGCGTATACCTTCCCAGGAATGAATAATATTTTGCAGGCGGCAGGGCGAGTAATAAGGCGTGAGGACGATAAAGGTGTCGTCGTTCTTGCCGATGACAGGTATTGCACCGATAAATACAGAATGTTGTTTCCTGATCATTGGAGTGATATAAAAACAGCAAATAATGCAAGAGAGCTTGCGCAAATTATTCAAAAATTCTGGAAATAATAGTCTAAATCTGTTTTCTAAACATAAATATGCAAAATTTTAAAATTATTCTTGCTTTTTTGACTTTGGTGTGGTATAATAATCGAAGTTTGAAATTTTAGTATATTTTGATCTAAGCAATACGTTGTTTAAGAAGGAGAGACAATGAATTATTTTAGCGTTTCAACTGAGTTGTTGAAGGAAGAATTTAAGAAAGTTGAAGTTGAATATGCAGCTTTAGCTGCAAAGGGACTCAAGCTTGACCTTTCCCGTGGAAAGCCCGGTAAAAAGCAGATAGACGTTGTAAACGGTATGCTTACCTGCTTGTCTGATCCTAAGGACTGTGTTAGCAGTAATGGATTTGACTGCAGAAACTATGGTGTGCTTGACGGAATTCCCGAGGCAAAGAAGCTTTTGGCTGATCTTTTTGATATTCCCGAAAAAAATATTTTTGTTGGCGGAAACTCCTCTTTGAATTTGATGTATGATACTGTTGCAAGAGCACTTCTTTACGGAGTTGTTGGAAGTGATAGTCCTTGGTGCCGTCAGGAAGATATAAAATTTCTTTGTCCCGCACCCGGATATGACAGACATTTTGGTATTTGTGAATCGCTTGGCATTAAGATGATTCCGATAAAGATGACCCCCACAGGTCCTGATATGGATACTGTTGAGTCTATGGTTGTTTCTGATGCTTCTATAAAGGGTATCTGGTGTAACCCTAAATATTCAAATCCCGACGGCTATACCTATTCGGATGAAACCGTAATTAGATTGGCTAATATGAAAACAGCCGCAAAGGACTTCAGAATTTTTTGGGACAATGCATACGCAGTTCACGATCTTTATGAGGATAGAAAAGATTCTTTGCTCGATATCTTTGACGAATGCAAAAAGTGCGGAAATACTGACAGAGTATTTATTTTTGCTTCTACTTCTAAAATATCTTTCCCCGGTGCGGGAATAGCGATCTTTGCGGCATCTGACAATAACATGGCACAGATAAAGCCGATACTCGCTTCTCAGACAATTGGTCACGATAAGATTAACCAGATGAGACACGTAAAATATTTCGGCAATGCAGAAAACGTTAAAAAACACATGATGGTTTTGGCTGACCTTATTCGTCCCAAGTTTGAAATCGTACTTGAGACACTTGAAAAAGAGCTTGGAGATACAGGTGCAGCTCATTGGACAAAGCCTAACGGCGGATATTTTGTAAGTCTTTATACTTATAATGGCACTGCGAAGCGCACATACGAGCTTTGTAAGAATGCGGGTGTTACACTTACAAACGTTGGTGCAACATATCCTTACGGAATCGATCCCGACGACAGCAATATAAGAATTGCGCCTACATTTCCCTCTGAGGAAGAGCTTGCAAATGCAATGAAGGTTTTGACCGTATGTGTTAAGTATGCAGTTCTTGAAAAACTCTTGGCTAAATAATAAAATAAAACTAATATCAATTCCGGTGCCTTTGCATCGGAATTGATGCTATATGGACAGAAATAATGAAAATAACGCAAAGAACATCAAACCCTTACAAAAATACCGATACAAATAAACGGTATTATACTTATGATTATTATCTGAGACAGACCTTTGGCGGAAAATGTGCAAAAATACCGCTTGATGCAGGCTTTACTTGTCCGAACATTGACGGAAAGTGCGGTGTCGGCGGTTGTATATACTGCTCGGGCAGAGGAAGCGGTGATTTTGCGTTGCCGCCAACAGTTTCTTTGAGAAAGCAATATGAAGAAACACGGCAAAAGTTATCGTCCAAGTGGAGCACCGAGCGTTGTATTGCATATTTTCAAGCTCACACAAACACCTATGCACCTGTTTCTCTTTTGCGAGAAAAATTTGAAGAGGTACTTGGGTTTGAGAACGTGGTTGGTATAAATATTGCAACACGTGCCGACTGCATTGATGAGGAGATAGCCGAATATCTTGCAGACCTTTCCGAACGAACGGTATTGACCGTTGAGCTTGGACTTCAGACAGTTCACGATATGACTGCGAAATTAATTAACAGGGGGCATACCTTTGCTGATTTTATTAAGGGTTATGAGCTTTTAAGAAAAGCATCTCCAAAAATAAATATTTGTGTGCATCTGATATTCGGGCTGCCGGGTGAGGATCGTGAAATGATGACAAGCTCAACAAAAGAGCTTTCTAAACTTATGCCCGATCAGGTAAAATTTCATCTTTTGCACGTTCTGAAAAACACCAAGATGGCTGACATGTATGAAAGAGGTGAATATAGACCTCTTGATATGGATGAGTATGTTTCTGTTGTCGTTAATGCTCTTGAATATCTTCCGCCTGATACGGTTGTGGGACGAATAACAGGCGACGGAATGGCAGAAGAGCTTATTGCACCCAAATGGAGTAGAAAGAAGGTTTCGGTGATTAACGATATTGATAAGCTTCTTTATGAATCTAATACTTTTCAAGGAAAACTTTTTAATATAATTGATTGATTTTTTTGATATTTTTTTGACAATATCTATTGATTATCTTTTATATTTGTGGTATATTATATAATATGGAAAAATTATGAAAGGTGGATATAAAAATGACCTACAATAAAAAAACAGTTGAAGATGTTGCCGTAAGTGGCAAGAGAGTTCTTGTTCGTTGTGACTTTAACGTTCCGCTTAAGGATGGCGTTATCACTTCTGACAAAAGAATCGTTGAGGCACTTCCCACAATCAAGTACCTTATGAACAACGGCGCAAAGGTAATTCTTTGCTCTCACATGGGCAAGCCCAAGGGAGAGGTCGTTGCGAAATACTCACTTGCTCCTGTAGCGGCAAGACTTACAGAGCTTCTCGGAACAGAGGTTAAGCTTGCTCCCGATACTATCGGTGATGAAACAAAGGCTATGGCCGCTTCTCTTGCTGACGGACAGGCTATGCTCCTTGAAAACACACGCTTTGACAAGAGAGAAGAGAAGAATGATCCCGAGTTTGCAAAAGAGCTTGCTTCTATGGCAGATATCTTTGTAAACGATGCCTTCGGTGCAGCTCACAGAGCACACGCATCAACAGCAGGTGTTGCTGATTATCTTCCTGCAGTTTGCGGATACCTTATTCAGAAGGAGATCTCCGTAATGGGTAAGGCTCTTGCAGATCCCGCTCGTCCTTTCGTTGCTATTCTCGGTGGTGCAAAGGTTTCTGATAAGCTTAACGTTATCAACAATCTTCTTACAAAGGTTGATACACTTATCATCGGTGGCGGTATGGCATATACATTCCTCGCAGCAAAGGGCTATGGAATCGGTAGCTCTCTCTTTGATGAATCAAAGGTTGACTACTGCCGTGATATGATGGCAAAGGCAGAGGAGAACGGCGTAAAGCTTCTTCTTCCCATTGATACAGTTGTAGCAGGTAATTTCCCTGATCCTATCGACGCAGAGATTGACGTTGTTACCGTTCCTTCCGATAAGATCCCTGCTGACAAGATGGGTCTTGATATCGGTGAAAAGACAAGAGAGCTTTTTGCAGATGCAGCAAAGAGCGCAAAGACTGTTGTTTGGAACGGTCCTATGGGCGTTTTCGAGAACCCCACTCTTGCAAAGGGAACTATCGCTGTAGCGCAGGCTCTTGCTGAATCTGAGGCTATTACAATCGTTGGAGGCGGTGACTCTGCAGCGGCATGTGAGCAGCTCGGATTTGCTTCCAAGATCACTCACATTTCAACAGGTGGCGGAGCATCTCTTGAATTCCTTGAGGGACTCGAGCTTCCCGGAATTGCTTGTCTTATGGACAAATAATCTTAGAGGTACCGATAAAAATGAATACAGCAAAAAGAAGAACAGTTATCGCCGGTAACTGGAAAATGAACTTTACACCCTCGCAGGCAACTGCGTTTATCAATGAAATAAAGCCTATGGTTGCTGGTAAAGATAATTGTGATATTATTTTTTGCGCTCCTTATGTTACCATTGCTGCTGCAATGGAGGCTGCAAAGGGCAGTAACATAAAGATCGGTGCAGAAAACGTTCATTTTGAGGCAAAGGGCGCATACACAGGTGAGGTTTCTGCCGAAATGCTCAAGGAGATCGGTGTTGAATACGTGATCATTGGTCATAGCGAGCGCCGTCAGTATTTTGCAGAGACAGATACAACCGTTAACCTTCGTACAAAGGCTGCACTTGCTGCCGGTATGAAAGTAATTCTCTGTCTTGGTGAAGTCAAAGAGCAGAGATTGTCGGGAATTACCCGCGAGGTCGTTTCGATGCAGACAAAGCTTGATCTTGAAGGCATTAGCGTTGAGGATCTTAAGAATGTTATCATCGCTTACGAGCCTGTTTGGGCAATCGGAACAGGTCTTACAGCAACTCCCGATCAAGCGGAGGAAACCTGCGGACAGATCCGTGAGGCACTTGCGGAGATCTACGGAGCAGATGCGGCTGAGAGTGTTACTATTCAGTACGGTGGCTCTATGAATGATGCAAATGCGGCAGAGCTTCTTGCAAAGCCCAACGTAGAGGGCGGACTTATCGGCGGTGGATCGCTTGTTGCAAAAAAATTCACAAAGCCGGATCGGAGCCATGTCGT
>JAZSIV010000037.1:0-12669 GCA_045533995.1 Eubacteriales bacterium | reverse complement strand
AGCTTCACCCTGTGCACGTCTGCGCATCTGTTCTGCCTCTGCTTCTGCCTCAAGTTCCATTTCCTTCTTCTTTGCCTCAGCACGAACGATAATATCAGCTTCGAGCGTTGCCTGCTCTTTTGAACGTCTTGCCTCTTCTGCTGCACGCTCTGCTGCATAAGATTCTTCGAGTGCCTTTGCTGCCTGTATCTTTTCAGCAGTAGTTGCGATCTTGAGAGCCTCTGCTTCTTTTTCCTTAAGAGCCGCATCGGACATCGCGATCTTCATCTTAGCCTCATTCTCACCTTGAATTGCAACAGAGTCTGCCTCTGCGACCTTGATACGCTGTTCCATGTTAGCGTTTGCTTCACCGATCGAACCATCTCTTTCCTGCTCTGCAACGCTCTTCTTCGCGTCGTTAATAGCCTTTGCTGCTGCCTCTTTACCAAGAGCTGCTATGTATCCCGATTCATCACTGATATCGGTTACGTTTACGTTTATAAGGCGAAGACCGATCTTCTTAAGCTCTGTTTCAACGTTGCTACTAACAGCTGCCAAGAACTTATCACGGTCTGTGTTTATCTCCTCAATATCCATTGTTGCAATTACAAGACGCAACTGACCAAATATGATATCCTTGGAGAGCTCCTGAATTTCAGAAAGCTGAAGTCCAAGCAAACGCTCTGCCGCATTCTGCATAACACCGGTTTCGGTAGAAATTCCAACAGTAAATCTTGAAGGAACGTCTATACGGATATTCTGTCTTGACAAAGCATTCTTCAGGTCAACCTGAATTGAAATAGGTGTCAAGTCAAGATAGGAATACGACTGGAACACGGGGATAACGAATTCGGCGCCACCGTGTATACATTTTGCACTTCTGTTTGTACCGTCTTTGTTTTTACCGATAGATCCATAGATTACCATGATCTTATCGGAGGGACATTTCTTGTATCTTGAACAGATCCAAGCGATAAACGATACCAGCACAAGAACAACTGCCGATATTAACATAATGATTTCAGGGTTCATAATTTTTCCTCCATGATTTATAATATTTTTATTTTCTTCTAACAATAAGGTCTGTCTGTCCGCTTATACCGACAACTGTAATCTCACTTCCCGTAGGAATTGCATTTTCATCATCTGTCACAGCATCGATCTCAACGTAAGAGCCTTGAAGTATCAGGTGCACCTTTCCCGTCCCTGTTCTTGCAGGCGGTATTGTAAGTTGAACTCTTCCCGACGTTCCTATGGCGTTTCTGTTATCCATATTGCCGTCACTGCGAAGCTTCATAACTGCTCTGAAAAGGAAAGCCAAAGCAACCATCATAGCAAATCCGCCAAGAGTAGCAACGATCAATGTAATAAGCAGATCTACACCTGCGCCGAGCATTACTATTCCGAGCCAACCAAAGACCACGAAAAATGCAATTATACCGCGCATAGTAAATATACGAAGTCCTTCAATTCCCCATGCATCACTTGCCTCGGAAACTGTATTTTCTCCATATACACCTTCATCAACATCGGGCAGATCATCGGCTATTCCATCATCAGCAGGCATATCTGCATCTCCGTCTCCGTCTTCTCCCATACCGATAAACATAAGTACAGTCTGTATCAAAAGCAAAAGAGTAGACGGGATAGCAATACAATAAAATATCTGTATCGCAAGTCCAAGTGAATTCCACCATTCTATTATATTCATAGTTGTTTTCCTTTCTGTAAATGTAATTTATTCTATCGAATCATAACAAAGTCATCATTATCTCTTCTGCCGAATCGCGCTGAATCGATGCAAAATGGGCATAAAGCATTATCTGCATTATCTTTGACAGCTGTTTTTTTGAATTCGGATATTTTTCCTTAAAATCAATAACGGCATTCTCCGCTGCAAGCCTTACCGATTCGGAGCTCATAATATTTATCTGTGTATCTGCGAGCATATCAACGTATCTGTGATATAGCTCATCATCTCCGATAAGGTCATCATCCGTATCCCTTGTTCCCTTTCCAAGCACGTGCACTAAATCGCATATCTTTTCGATCTGTAATGCCTCGCGCAGCATATTTATAATAACAATACGTGCAAACTGCCTGCTATTATAAACTCTTTTTATAGGTGAACTAACAAAGCCTCTTTTTACCCAGTTCTGAATCAAGTACGGTTCAAGTCCCGTCATTATACAAACCTGTGATAACGTAATGCCTCCTGCCGCAAAAATTCCATCAAATAATTGTTTAGAACCTCCTTTTTCCAAGGAAGTCACTTCTATGGTCGTTCCCGGGAATGTTGTTGACAAGCTATTCACCTCCATTTGTTTGATTTACATTATCATTATATCACACGGTCACGTGACTGTCAAGAACAATTAAAAGACATATTTCATATTCTGCTTTTTAAACATTTTCTAAAAATGCTAATTATATATCCTATACAAAAAAGAGGCAACTTTTCAGGTTACCTCTTAATTGATTTATTTAGATGTACAAATAAATTGTGTGTTATTATATTTACCTTTTAAGTTTTCTGAAAGGTCTCCGTCGCTTATAAAATAATCAATATCATTAAGATTACATTGAACGATTTTTGAGTGTTTACCTATCTTATTGCTCCCACATAAATAAACGTGCTTTTTTGAATTTTCAAGCATTGCCCTATTATGAACGTAATAATTCTCGGGCTTTACAGTTATAATTCCATCATCATCTATTGCATCTGTCGAGAAAAACATAATATCCGCCTTGAAAGAAGAAAAAGCATTTGCCGTTATAAACCCCGATGCAGTTCCCGGCAGCTCGGTAATTTTACCACCTGCACAGTAAACGTCAATTCCCTTTTCTCCAAGGAAGGATGCAAGTAAAAGGTTATTGGTCACGACACAGATATCCTTCTTTTCAGCAATGACCTGTCCCATATACTGAACTGTGCTCGATCCGTCAAGAAATACAATGTCTCCGCTTTTTATAAGTTTAGCCGCCGCTTGCGCGATCTTGCTTTTTTCAGATTTCATATTATACTGACGGAAAACAAACGGAGTTTCATTTTCACTGTTTATTTCCACTCCTCCGTAGCTCCTTTTTACAAGGCCCTGCTTTTCAAGAATAACAAGGTCGCGTCTTATACTGGCAGGACTGTAATGAATTTGCTCTACAAGATACTCTACCGTTGTATATCTCATTATCTTTAATATTTTTAATATCTCATTTAATCTTTCCTGCTGATACATGTTTTTCTCCGTTTGATCATTCTTGATTATTTATAAAAAGATGCGCAATAAATTGATTTTTGTTGTTCTTTGTGATATAATTATATCATATAAAATTCTATTGTCAACAATGGAGGAGAAAAATGAATTTTGCCGAAATGCTCAAACCTAAAAAATGCTCCTGCGGACAGGTCCACAGCTGTGAGATAAAGCACGTTATAATCGAGGAAAATGCAATATCTAAGATTGCATCTCTTGTTGCAGATTATAATAACATCTTGCTTGTTGCAGATAAAAACACCTATGCCGTATGCGGAGAAGCCGTAAAAACTCAGCTTAGCGAAAAATGCTATGACAGTGTTGTGTTCGTTTGTGATGGATTCCTTGTTCCTAATGAAGAATCAATTGAAGAGGTACAAAAGCACCTTACAGATAATACCGATCTTATCGTTGGTATAGGCTCCGGTGTTATTCAGGACCTTTGTAAGTACGTAAGCTTTGAAGCAAAGCTTCCCTATCACATCGTTGCAACCGCGCCCTCAATGGACGGTTATGCATCAAAGGGTGCCGCAATGATTACAGGAAACATGAAGGTTACATATAATGCGCACGTTCCGGAAGCAATCGTTGGAGATACAAATATACTCAAAGATGCTCCTATGGATCTTATCAAATCGGGATACGGAGACATTCTCGGTAAATATTCCTGCCTTAACGACTGGAAGCTTGCAAAGGTTGTTAACAACGAATATCTCTGCGAATACGTTTACGATCTGACATTTGAGATGCTTACAAAGACAAAGGATCTCGGACCTGCTCTTCTTGCACGTGAGCCCGAGGCAATAAAGACTCTTATGGAAGCTCTTGTAGGTGTTGGAATTGCAATGGCTTACGTTGGAAACTCCCGTCCTGCATCTGGAAGTGAGCATCATCTCTCACACTTCTTTGAGGTAACGGGACTTCTCGAGGATAAGCCCTACTTCCTCCACGGAATCGACGTTGTATATTCTGCTGTTTATACCGAAAAGCTCCGCGAAGAGCTCTTAAAGCTTGATGCACCTTGCGAGGGCGACAAGCTTTCAAGCGACGAATATGCAGCAAAGATAAGATCCATTTACTCAGAGGCGGCTGAGGGAGTTATTGCTCTTCAAAATAAGCTCGGTTGGTATAATGAGGATAAAATGCCCGTATATAGAGCAAAATGGGAAGAGATCAAAAAGGTACTTTCCGAAGTTCCTTCTTCCGATGAGCTCATAAAATATCTTGAAAGCATTGAGCTTGATATTAACGATTTTACTACTCAATACGGTGAAGAAAAGATAAACAATGCCCTCTTTTTTGCAAAGGATCTTAAGGACAGATACTCTGTACTTTGGCTCTACTTTGCACTGATGTTTAAAAATAATTAAGGAGATCAGAAATTTATGGTAAAGTTATTGGCTTTTGACCTTGACGGTACACTTACACAGCACAAAACCAAGCTTTCGCCCGAACACAGAGAGGTTCTCGAGAAGCTCGCGAAGAAATACACACTTATTATGGTCGGAGCAGGACAGTGCAGAAGAATTTTCAATCAGCTTGACGGTTTCCCCATAGATATAATCGGAAACTACGGAATGCAGTATGCAAAGTACAATCCCGAAGCCAAGGATCTTGATATGGTATATGACATTCAGGAGAGCTGTGACAAGGAAGCAACAGAAAAGAAGGTCACATACCTTCGCGAAAAGCACGGATTTACCAAATTCGCGGGTGACAACGTAGAGTATCACATCTCAGGTTGCATTACATTCCCTATCCTCGGTACAAAAGCAAAGGCTGAAGACAAGCTTACATTCGACCCTGACAGAAAGAAAAGACGCGCATTTTACGACGAGGTAAAGGAGCTCTTCCCAGACTATAACGTATTCGTTGGCGGTTCATCTTCCTTTGATATGGCTCCTATGCCCTACAATAAATATTATGCACTTGACAAATACTGCAAGGAAAATGGCATAGCTCACGACGAAGTAGTATTTGTTGGCGACGACTACGGACTTGGCGGAAACGACGAATCAGTATACATTTCCGATTTCGGATTCCTCACTATTGATGATTACAGAGATTTTCCAAAGGTAGTAGCTCACCTTCTTGACTAATATAAAAAACGTCCTGATTTTATTAAGGACGTTTTTTAATGCAATCTTGATTTTATAAATAAAGAGTGTTATAATCTACTAAAGGGGGCGAGAGTATGGATTTTTTTGACAAACATGAAATCGTTATCGGGGATAAAATTGATTCTCCGTTTATGAATAAATTTGACGTATATCAAGACGGCACGACTCCAATGTACAGAGATACCGATGGAAAGCTTTGGGCTATGAGTGGCCATTCGCATAAGGGACAAATAGCTATGTTTAAGGGGGACTCCCTTGATAATATGTCGCTTGAATATTATATTTCTACAAACTTTTGTGTTGGACACGCTGATTATGCATTTTCAGGAGTTCGCTATCCTGAGGGCATAAAACCAAGAGGAAGTATTTGGCCTTTTGGTCTATACATATGCCCGAATACTCACCGCTTCTTCTGCTTCTTCCATAACGAATCGGGGTGGAATGGCAAGGGCACCGCTTATGATTCCAGGGGTCTATGCAAAAAGCCTGCATTCGACTCTGATTTCAGACATATCGGTCTTATGCATTCCGACGATGAGGGAAAAAACTGGACGTTTGACAGATGGGTTCTGACCGCAGAGCACGTTTGTTGCACGGAGAAATATATTCCTGACAATGAAAATATCATTGCACAAAAAGAAGGAATCGTTGGACTTGGAAGCGGAGATTTCTCTTGTTTTGTTGAGCCCGACGGCGACTATATTTACATTTTCTATAATATTATCCACGTTAATATGGACGTTGAGCGTTGGATAAGCTGTGACGTATATATGGCTCGTACACGCAAACGCACCGATGGAATAATGGGTGATTTTGTAAAATACTATAATGGAACTTTTTGTGAAGCAGGAAATCTTGGAAAAGAAAGCACTATAGCTAAAGCTTCTTGGCACCCGAGAGTAACGTATTCAAAAAAATACAATAAATTCTTTATGACATCCTCTCACGTCCGTGCTAACGGCGAGTTCAAGAAGGTTGTTGAAGATATTATGGAAATAAGAATAAGTGATAATTTGATAAATTGGAGCGAGCCGATTCGCGCAACAAAGGACGGTAATCTTTTTGGAAATCACTATGTTGCGATGGTATCGGATGATACAACAAATCAGCCCAACGTTATAGAGGGTGACACCTTCTCCATTCTTTCTAATCATAACGGAACCGACGTTTTACGGTTTCCATCAACGTTTAAGGTTATCGACTAAGGAGTAATTTATGAAAGATCTGAATATTACCGACGTTCGTTCTCTGCCCGGTGACAGCGCATTTCTCATTGACGACGGAAAAACGTCGATTCTCTGCGACACTGGCTTTGCCTTTACAGGCTATGATGTTGCCAAAAATATAAAAGAGGTGCTCGGAGGTAGAGCGCTTGACTACATATTTCTCACTCATTCCCACTACGACCACGTGCTCGGCTCCGTTTATATACAGAAGTATTATCCAAACGTAAAGATCGTTGCAGGAGAATATGCCGTTAAGATCTTTGCCAAAGAAACTGCAAAAAATATTATGAGAGATCTTGACCGCAAATTTGCTACAATTTGCGGAATAGATGAGTATGAAGACCTCATAGATAATCTGCACGTTGATATTTCGGTCAAAGATAATGACGTTATTTCTACCGGAGATATGAAATTTAGAGTAATTGCTCTTCCCGGACATACAAAATGCTCTATCGCATATTATCTTGAGGACCAAAAGCTCCTTCTTTCTTCTGAAACGCTTGGAATTTATGACGGAGATAAGACTATATTCCCATGTTATCTTGCGGGCTATCAAATGACACTTGATTCAATTACGAAGGCTAAAAAGCTTGACATTAACAATATACTTCTTCCTCACTTTGGCTTACTTAACAAAGAGCAGACTGCATATTATATGTCAAATATCGAGAGTGCAGCCGTAAATTTTGCAGATGACGTTTGTGCTCTTCTCAAATCGGCTAAGACAAAAGAAGATGCTTTTGAAATGTTTAAGACAAAATTTTATCACGGCAAGATCAAGGAAACATATCCAATTGACGCAATGAAGCTTAACACTTCAATAATGGTAAACCTTATTGAAAAAGAATGTCTGTAAATTAGTCTTTGAAAGGAATAATAATATGAAAAAAGGTACCGTATGGGCGCTTTTGCCTATCGGCATTTTCGTCGCATTGTATTTAGGGTTGGGAATTACCTTTGAATATATCCTGAAAATTCCCATGGGATTCTACAAGGTTCCCATTGTGGTGATTTTTTTGATCTCTCTACTTGTAGCTTGTCTGCAAAACAGAGGAATAAATTTTGACAAGAAGCTGTCTCTGATGGGACAAGGAGTGGGTGATAAGAACATTATCACCATGCTACTGATCTTTCTTTTAGCAGGTATCTTTGTAGGAGTGGTCGGAAGAAGCAGCGCCGAAAGCGTGGCATATTTTGTACTCTCTATCGTTCCTCCCCGCTTTGCAGTCTGTGTGATTTTTATCGTTAGCTGCTTCGTTTCAACCGCCATGGGCACTTCGGTTGGAACTATTACCCTTATAACTCCTATTGCAGTGGCGATTTCAATGACCTCGGGCTTTTCCCTGCCGCTTTGCGTCGGTACAGTTGTAGGTGGTTCTATGTTTGGCGACAATTTATCCTTTGTGTCCGATACCACCATTGCAGCCTGCAACGGACAAGGATGTGCTATGAAGGATAAATTCCGTACAAACTTTGCCATCGTCCTTCCTGCTGCCATAGTGACACTTTTATTTATTCTTGTGTTTTCAATACAAGCTGATATTCAGCCTCTTGAAACAAAGTCCTACAACCTCGTTCAGATTATACCATACCTTCTTGTTCTTATTGGCGGAATTATTGGAATTAACGTATTTATCACACTTATGATCGGAATTATAACGGGATGCATTATTATGCTGGTTACGGGAACTATGGATTTTCCCTCGCTTCTTGAGAGCATGGGCGACGGTGTATCGGGAATGTATGAAACCGCAATGGTTGCAGTTTTGGTGGCTGCACTCTGTGCTCTGATACGTGAGGCAGGTGGCTTTCAGGCATTGCTCAACGGAATCCGCCGTGTTTTCCGCGGAAAAAGAGGCGGACAGCTCGGGATTGGTCTTCTTGTTGGACTTATGGATATTTCCACCGCCAATAACACGGTAGCGATCGTTATGGCAAACCCCATTGCCTCGGAAATGGCAAGAGAGTATGACATTTCCCCCAGAAAGACCGCATCTATCCTCGACACTTTTTCCTGCATTTTTCAAGGCTTTTTGCCCTACGGCGCGCAAATGCTTGTGGCTCTGTCCGCAGTCAGTGCAATGGGATTGGAGCTTGGAGCTTTTGAGGTGATTTCTCATCTCTTCTATCCAATGATGCTCCTTCTCAGTTCTCTTATATTTATGTTCCTCATTCCCAGCCGAAAAAATAAATAATCCACTATTTTTATTACTACAAATTAAATACTAAAAAAATAGGACAGAGAATCTTTTTCTTCTCTGTCCTTTTTCATTTTATGCTTCTTCAAGCATTTTTGCAAGTATTTCTCTTACAACCGCAGGGTCTGCCTTGCCGGATGTCTGCTTCATTGTCTTTCCGACAAAGAAAGTAAACACCTTTGCATTTCCATCCTTATACTCCTTAACCGAAGCGGGATTTTCTGCGATAAGCTGTGCAATTATTGCTTCAAGCGCGCCTGTATCACTTACCATTCCGAGATTGTTTTCCTTAACGTATGTCACGGGATCGATCTTGTCGGTATAAAGGAGAGTAAGTATTTTCTTCGCAACCGTACGGTTTATCTCCTTTTTATTTACCATTGCAATAAGGTCAGCAAGCTTATCGCAATCAATATCTATATCGTCATAAGACTTGTTCTCTTCCGTTTCAAGTGAAAGAAGCTCAACTACGATCCAAGTAACAACGTCTTTTGCGGGGATATTGTGCGCCATAAGCGCATCAAAGATATCCGAAAGATGCTTGCTCTTTGTGATTATCTTCGCATCAACCTCTGAAATTCCAAGCTCACCTGTCATACGTGCATACTTAACGTGTGCACTCTCGGGAAGCTTTGCTTTGACATTCTCTATCCATTCATCGCTTACAACGATAGGCATAATATCGCAGTTCGGGAAATAGCGGTAATCTGTTGCATTTTCCTTGTTTCTCATTGAAAAGCTCTTTCCTGCCGCATCGTCCCAACGTCTTGTCTCCTGAACAAGCTCCTCGCAACCTGTTTCAATAGCATCAATATGACGCTGTGACTCATATTCGATAGCTCTTTCAATAGCACTGAGCGAGTTCATATTCTTCATCTCGGTTCTGATTCCAAGCTTGTCGCTTCCCTTTTCACGAACCGAAAGGTTTACGTCACAACGCATAGAGCCCTCCTGCATCTTACAGTCGGAAACTCCCGCAAATGAAAGCAATGCACGAAGCTTTTCAAGATAAGCGATTACCTCTTCAGCACTTCTGAAATCAGGATTACTAACTATTTCTACCAGAGGAACGCTACAACGGTTGTAGTCAACGAGCGAAACACCGTGAGAGTGAACAAGCTTACCTGCATCCTCTTCAATGTGTATCTGCTTAAGTGTTATCCTCTTTGTTCCCTGTGATGTCTCTATCTCTACCCATCCGTTTTTACAAATAGGAGCATAAAGCTGTGTTATCTGATAACCACAGGAAAGGTCGGGGTAAAAATAGTTCTTTTTATCAAAGGAGATCACAGGTGTGATCTGGCTGTTTGTTACAATAGATGCCGCAATTCCAAGCTCAACAGCATTTTTGTTGGTTATCGGAAGCATTCCGGGCATACCTGCACAAGCGGGGCAAACGTGTTCGTTTGCATCAGCACCGAATTTTGCACTGCACGAGCAGAAAAGCTTTGAATTGGTCGCAAGCTCAACGTGAACCTCAAGACCCATAACTATTTCATATTCTTTCATCGCTTAACCCTCCTTCAACATTGCAAACATAGCGTTCTCTTTTCCACGCTTACAAATAAGCTGCGCGTTCTTTCCGCCAAGTCTTGCCGAAACAGAGGCAAAACCGCAAAGAGGAGCAAGAGCATAGAATGCTGTCTGTTTGAACTTATCACCACATTCACATTCACAAGGAAGAACCAGTACGTCATTTTTGGTTAAAATCTCGGTATAATGATCGCGAACCATACGGCGTATCTGCATTGCCTTATAATACCACTTCTCGTAGTTCTCTTTCGCAAGAACCATGCACCCAACCATTGATGCTATCTGAATATCCTTACCAAGACCCTCTGTACGTGATTTAAGGTAAAGATCGTTGATACCGTTTATATTCTCTGCTCTGTGACCGAACTTAACTCCGTCGTAACGGTTTGTATTATTACAAAGCTCGGCACTTGCGAGCGCATAGAAAACTGCGGGCAAAAGCTCAAAGTATTTCATATCTGCATCTGCAAAATCAATTGCAGAAACCTTTGCATCAAAATCAGCGGAATAGTTATATTCCTTTACGTCGAACATCGAGCCGTCTTTTTCATCCTTACCGGATATTGTTGAGAGAACCTTTATACCGTCCTCTGCATTTTTACAAAGAATGCCTATTCTATCCATTGATGAAACAGTCTGCATTATACCAAAACGGGAAACTGTTCCGTATGCGGGCTGAATAAATACAAGTCCGTTTTTTGCGGCAAGACGAACAAGCTTTCCGTAAACGTCGTTACAAAGAACAACGTCACACTTGCCGTCGAGAATTGCATCAACAGCAGTATCCTTATCCTCTGATTCACAAAAAAGTGAATCTGTGCCAAATTCCGAGGGAGTAAGCAATCCAGCAAATTCCATGCCTGCATCAAGACATTTTTTGTATGCTGTTGCATCAAGTGGAGACTTAAAGCCTTCAAGCATTTTTGATCCGCCATCGCAGACCATACCAGCCGCCATTATGCAGCTTTGCATCATAAATTTCATTGCTTTCCCCTCCTTATTCTATTGTTTTCGGTACCTGAAAATATCCGTCATACTCTTCGGGAGCATTTTCAAGCAATGTATCTCGGCTTACTATCTGCGCGCTTACGTCTTCACGAAGAACATTCTTAAGATCAAGCACGGTTACAAGAGGCTCAATTCCGTCAGCCTTAATATCCTCAAGTTTTTCGAATTCACCCTCAAGGCGAGATATTACATCATCTGCCCACGCGCGTGTTTCACTATCAAGCGAAAGCTTTGCCATAGGCTCATACATTTTTGCTGTGTTTTTTGCCATAAATAAACCTCCAAACTTATCTATACAGGTTCAGACTTATCTCAATTTTATATGGACCTCACGAAGCTGCTGCTCTGTAACTGTATTGGGAGCACCGAGAAGCATATCCTGAGCATTACCGTTCATCGGGAATGCAACTACCTCTCGAATACTCTCTTCCTCAGCAAGAAGCATCACCATTCGGTCAAGTCCGGGAGCCATGCCGGCATGAGGCGGAGCGCCGTAGTGGAAAGCATTGTAAAGAGCCGAGAATTTATCCTCGATATCCTTCTGTGTGTATCCCGCGATCTCAAATGCCTTAAGCATAATATCAGGTCTGTGGTTTCTAACCGCGCCAGAAGAAAGTTCAACACCGTTACACACAATATCATACTGATATGCAAGGACCTCAAGAGGATCCTTGTTCATAAGAGCATCCATCTCGCCCTGAGGCATTGAGAAGGGGTTGTGAGTAAACTCAACTGCACCTGTTTCCTCATTAAGGCCGTACATCGGGAAGTCAGTAATAAAGCAGAACTCAAATTTAGAGGTATCAACAAGATCCATACGAGCACCGAGCTCATTTCTTATCTGACCTGCAAGCTTATCAACAACATTCGGTGCGTCGGAGATAAAGAACAGTGTATCAAATTCCTTGAGCGAAAGCATATTTATAAGCTCTGCCTGCTTCTCCTCGGACAAGAATTTTACGATAGGACCCTTAAGCTCCATGCCCTCAAGAACGGAGATATATCCAAGTCCCTTCATACCGATAGATGTAGCAAAGGCAAGCATCTTCTCAAAGAAGGATTTAGACATCTTTGCGCATCCTGGAGCAACGATTCCGCGAACCTGTCTCTTCTTAAAGGGCGCAAAGTCAACGTCCTCAAAGAACTTGGAAAGATCATTTATTATAAGCGGATTACGAAGATCGGGCTTATCAGAGCCGTATTTGAGCATACTTTCTGCATAAGGAATACGACGGAAAGGAGGCTTGCTTACCTCTTTGTCGGTAAATTCCTTAAAGGTATTATAAAGTACCTCTTCAGCTACTGCAAAAACGTCTTCCTGTGTTGCGAAAGCCATCTCAAAGTCAAGCTGATA
>JAZSIV010000079.1:0-5551 GCA_045533995.1 Eubacteriales bacterium | reverse complement strand
GGGTGTGGGGGAGTACCTTTTTCCAAAAAGGTACTCCCCCACAGATCTCATATTAATTCTATCCTCTTACCACAAATCTATTTCTGCATTTGGGGCAAACCACGGTATGCTTTCCTTTTGCTTTTGGCAAGCGCAATACCGCCTTACAACTTTTGCATTTTCTGTAAACGTGCGTTTTTCTGTCTCTGTGCTTATTTTTTATAAGCTTAAAAAACGACGTGAACTTCTCATTTTCCTTGCGTCTTTTCGCTATATTTCTTGACATCATTCTGAAAATGATAACACCCACAAGTGCCCACGAAACGAGCAGATACAAGAGATAAATATACGGATTTTCCTCAACGAACAGGAAAACGACCATATAGATAAGCACAAGAGCGACATAGCCCCACAGCAACGATTTGTTCAGCGTGTCGCTTCCGTACCGCCCATACATAAATCTGTATAATGCGTTCTTTATCTTTCCCATGATCGGCCTCATTCTGTTCTGAGTGCTTCTACGGGATCCTTTTTAGATGCGATCCTTGCAGGAACAAGTCCCGAAATAACGGTCAGCAAAATGCTTATGATAACAAGAATTACACCTGCTACAAGGGGCATCTGCGCACTAACGTTTGTAATTCCCGACAAAGCGTGGATTATAGCGTTTATCGGTATGCAAAGGAGCAACGTTCCACCAACGCCTATAAAGCCTGCGCCAAATCCAATAATAACGGTCTCAGCATTGAATACACGAGAAATATCCTTCTTGGAAGCTCCGATAGAACGGAGGATTCCGATCTGCTTTGTACGCTCGAGAACCGAGATATAGGTTCTAATTACTATCATTATAGAGGAAACGACAAGAGATATAGAAACAAAAGCTATAAGAACGTACGAAATAACGTCGATTATAGTTGAAACAGACGACATCATAAGTCCGACGACATCAGAATACTGTATTCTGTCAGCCTCTTCCACACTGTCGTTGTAGTCGCTGATAAATGTCTCAATTACTTCCTTTGATGCAAAATCCTTCGCATAGAAGTTTATTGAAGCAGGCGACTCTGCCTCGGCGTCCCCAAGCTTTTTAAGAATAGACTCATAGGTTGCATCCTTGTCGGGAACCACGCCGTAAAGTGTTTCCTCAAACTCCTCAAACATCACGTCGTCCATCTGTCCGAGAAGAAGAACCATGCTCTTTTCGTTTATCTTCCAGTTGACCATCTCGTCATTCATCTCAGCATAAAATTCTGCCATAGCCTCAGATCCGCAAACGTCCTTAAGTCCGAAAACAGCAGGGACTACCTCGGTCGTTTCGGTTGCTGGCGTTTCGGGAATACCTATAAGCATCATTATTTGCGTCTCCGACATAAGCGGCAGGAGCGACACAACGTTATCTGCTGTAATTTCAACTCCTGTCAGCCCATCAGGAACCATCGAAATTCCCTTGAAGATAGCCGGAAGCATCATGCCCGAAACGTCCTTCGTCTTTGCGATCTCAATAAGCTTTCCTATCTTCTCTGCCTGCTCCTCGTCTGACATCGTCCCGATAAACATTCCTACTGTATTTTCATTAACATCAAGCAATCCGGAATATTCGGGGTTATTCAATATCATTGCAGTCATTACGTTATAGAAGGTCTGCATATTGGTGTCTCCGACACGTCTTATAAGATCGTCGATATTCTCTCTTGTATAAGGAATTCTCTCAAAGCTTGCGCCTGTGAGCACGTTGTTTTCGGGAGTAGCCTTCTGCTGATTGATTATCTCACTTTCGGCGTTCATATCAAGGATCATTTCGGTAAGCTCCTTGGTATATCCCACAGCACCCGTAATAGAGGTTGCGGTAGCGCCGTCACGCGGACGAACAATACCCGACACAACGAGCTCGATTCCATTTTCGGTAACGAAGCTCTCCTGATCAAAGCCTATCTGACGCATATCATACCAAACAGGATAGCTCTCGCCGTCAACCGTATAGGTCGCATCTGTCTTTGCGTAAAAATCGGAGGTGTTAAGCATAAGGAACTTCATTCCGAGGAATTCGTCAAGGTCATAGGCTTCCATGTGATCTGACTCATATTCCTTACCGCTCATAAGGTCATTCATTATTCCCTCAAGCTCGCTCTGATCTTCAACTCCGAGCATATAAAGGGTCATCTTGCTGATCTGATTATTCTTTCCTATAACGAGGACGACCTCATTTGCCTTTGTCGGCCAGTGGCTTCCTTCTCCGACAAGCTCATACTGCTGTTCGAGAAGCTCCTGATTATCTATCATTTCAGACATAATGTTAAAGCCACCCATAGAACCCATAGAGCCCATAGAACTCATCATTTCGTCAATGCCCTTAAAGGCGTCACCCATATTGTCAAATATCGTTGTGGGACTTACCTGAACGCTTCCGTCCTCACTGAATATCTGAAAATCAAATCCGTAGGTATACTGAATATCACTTACGTGATCAGCTATCTTTGAATAATTTTTATCAAGATGCTCCTTAAACGATTTAAGGTCATTTTCTACCGTTGCGCTCATAGCAGATGCCATAGCACCCATTGAATCGTCAACGTAGATCTTGTTGGGATCGGGATCGGTTATCTGTGCATCCGAAACCTCGATCATAGCACCGAGAAGTGCGCTGAAATCCTGTGTTTCCTGCTGTATAGTCAACGGATAGGTTGAAAGTGTATCCTCTTGGACTTGATTTATATACAGCTGAATTCCGTTTGAAAGCGAAAGGATAAGGGCTATTCCTATAATTCCTATACTTCCCGCAAAGGAAGTAAGAGCCGTTCTCGCCTTCTTAGTCATAAGGTTGTTGAGAGAGAGCGAGAGCGCTGTAAGGAAAGACATTGATGTCTTTTTAGTCTTATTCTTCTTTTTCTTTTCGGATTTTTCGGCTTTTGTTTCCACAGAAGCAAGCTCGGTCTGCTCGGCTACGGGATCGGAATCGCTTATAACACGTCCGTCGCGCAGTCTGACTATTCTTGTAGCATACTCATCGGCAAGCTCGGGATTGTGAGTTACCATAATAACAAGCCTATCCTTGGCAACCTCTTTGAGAAGATCCATGATCTGTATGCTCGTTTGAGTATCAAGTGCACCCGTTGGCTCATCTGCAAGCAAAATATCGGGATTGTTTACAAGAGCTCTCGCTATGGCAACTCTCTGCATCTGTCCGCCCGACATTTGATTGGGCTTCTTGTGTATCTGGTCGCCAAGTCCAACCTTTTTAAGCGATTCGATCGCTCTCGCACGACGCTCGCTTCTCGACACACCCGAAAGTGTAAGTGCAAGCTCTACGTTAGAAAGAACGGTCTGATGAGGTATAAGGTTATAGCTCTGAAATACAAAGCCTATCGAATGGTTACGGTAGCTATCCCAGTCAGAATCCTTGTACTGCTTTGTTGATATTCCGTTAATAATAAGGTCACCGCTTGTATATCTGTCAAGTCCTCCAACAATGTTGAGCATTGTTGTTTTACCGCATCCCGAAGAACCGAGAATAGCGACAAATTCATTTTTTCTGAATTTTAAGGACACGTCATTCAGTGCTACGACCTTACTGTCACCGCTATCATATTCCTTTACAATATTTTTAAGTTCAAGCATATTTGTCCACCTATTTTTATATTTGTATATATTTTACCATATTATTTTTAACTGAATATCATCTATTCGTTTCAATAAATGTAATTTTTTATGAACATTTATATTTCAAAGACGAGATCCTGACAATTTTCGAGCTTTATCTCGGTATTTTTCAGCTCGTCTGATATTTTCTTTTCAATAGCAACAGCAGGATCCTTTTCCTTGTTATGAAGAATGGGGTTGCATCTTCCCGATCCTACTATAAAATGGTCTATGAGCTTAATATTAACGTTATCAAGCGACTGCTTTAATCTGTTAGTCGCTTCAATATCGGCATTTGAGGCAATTGGCAGACTTTCGGGATGATTATGTGCAATTATAACGTACGAGGCATTCTCCTCTATCGCCCTTCTGACAATTTTTCCTATCTGCAGTATGACACCGTTGACGTTGCCCTCTCCGATCCTCTCATCTGCAATCAGCTTCATAGAATTATTAAAGAGCAACAAATAAATAATTTCTTTTGACGCGCCTATATAAAGCGCTTTCAGATATTCCGCGATCTGTGAGAAAGTAACGAACGCCTTTCTCTTATCACAGCTCTGCAAATAATATCTTCCCGCGAGCGATGCTACAACTTTGATCAAAACAGAGGAATTCAGCCCTACACCATCAACCGAGCAAAGATCATCAATCCCGGCATCAAGAACACCTCTGATAGTACCAAATCTATTGAACAATCTATGTGCTATCTCATTTGTATTTACTCTCGGAATGCCGTAGAACAATAAAAGCTCAATAAGCTCGTGATCCTCCAAACCCTCTCCAAAGGTTCTTAAAAATTTGTTTTTTAGTCTTTCTCTGTGTCCGTCGTGTATTCCCACTATTTTTCTCTCTTTCCGCTACTTTATAAAACAAGGCTGCCGCATTAGCGGCAGCCTTCTTGAAGGGTCTTTAATTATTTGAGAGCCTCTGCCTCAACCTTTTTTTCCTTCTTTGCTTTTTTGCTCTTATCATCAGCCGAAGGCTTTACGTAGTCAACGAGCTTGATAATAGCCATCTCAGCTCCGTCACCTCTGCGGGGTCCGAGCTTGAAGATCTGTGTATATCCTCCGTTGCGATTCTCATACATGGGAGCGAGTTCAGCGAAAACCTTCGTTACTACGTCCTCCTTTGTAATGTATGCCAATGCTGCACGGCGGCTGGCAAGAGTATTCTTCTTGCCGAGAGTAATCATTTTCTCTTCAACAGAACGAACTTCCTTTGCTCTGGTGAGTGTTGTCTCAACCTGTCCGTTCTCAAGCAGTAAGGTAACCATACCGCGAAGCATAGCTCTTCTGTGAGCGGTAGGTCTGCCGAGTTTTCTTGTTCCGGGCATTGTTTATTCTCTCCTTTTGGTGTATTTCAATTAGAAACGGTTATTTCGGTTACTCTGTTCGCTAAAACGATTATTATTCGTCTTCCTTGCGAAGCTCAAGTCCGAATGAATGAAGTTTGTTAATAACTTCTTCGAGTGATTTCTTACCAAGGTTGCGGACCTTTATCATATCCTCTTCGGTACGATTTGTAAGGTCTTCAACGGTATCTATGCCTGCACGCTTCAAGCAGTTGAAGCTACGTACAGACATGTCAAGTTCCTCAATGGTCATCTCAAGAACCTTTTCCTTTATGGTCTCTTCTCTTTCAACCATAATTTCTACGTTCTTTGCTTCATCCGACAAGTTAACAAACAAGTTGAGATGCTCGTTGAGAATCTTGGCTCCGAAGGAAATCGCTTCACTTGCAGAAATAGTACCGTTAGTAAGAACTTCAAGCGTGAGCTTGTCGTAGTCGGTTATGTTGCCGACACGAGTGTCCTCTACCGAGTAGCTTACGTTATAAACAGGTGTGTAGATCGAGTCGGTGTAGATCGTTCCGATAGGAGCAGAAATGTTGCCGCCAAGCATAGCCTGGTGAAGCTGCTTATTTCTTTCCT
>JAZSIV010000075.1:0-4075 GCA_045533995.1 Eubacteriales bacterium | reverse complement strand
ATTTGTAAAACACTCGGAATCCCGTCTTGCAAAAGGCAATTTCCAAGGGATATAGGCAAGGAGCGCCCGTGTATCTATTATCAGATCGGTCAGTGCTGCGGAGTGTGTACGGGAAAGGTTTCGGCTGAGGAATATGGATCGCTTATAAAATGCGCGTCTGAGATACTTCGCGGAAATACCTCGTCAGCAATACGGGGGCTTGAAGCGAAAATGATCGAGTATGCCGAGGAGGAGCGATTTGAGGCGGCGGCACGGTGCAGAGATACCATCCGTGCACTCGAGCGACTTGGACAAAAGCAGCACGTCGTATCCTCGCCCGACGCCGAGCAGGATATATTCGGATTTTATACCGATGAGACCTGTAGTTGTATATCAGCAATGTACGTTCGCGAGGGCGCTGTTATTGATAAGAGGGATTTCGTTTTCGGATCTGACCAGATAGTCGACAGTGAAACACTCAGCGCTTTTCTTGTTGAGCACTATAAGATGAGAGACTGCATACCGAGGGATATACTTATTTCATTTGAGCTTGATCCTTCCGATACAGAGGCTCTTTGCGAGTATTTCTCTGGGTTGGAGGGGCATAAAATATCGGTAAGACGTCCCGAACGAGGAGAGCTCAAGAAGCTTTGCGATACAGCGACTGAAAATGCCGCAGAGAAGGCGAGAAGATACGTTGCTGAGAGCCAGAAGGACGATAGTACGCTGTATAGAATAGCATCCCTGCTTGGGCTTGAGGTCATTCCCGAGAGGATAGAGGCATACGATATATCAAATATTGGCTCGGAGAATAAGACTGCGGGAATGGTCGTTATGAAAAACGGAAAGCTTAGCCGTGCCGATTACCGATCGTTTAACATCAAAAACGTTGAGGGGATCGACGACTACGCTTGTATGCGTGAGGCGCTCGAACGCAGATTTTCTCACCTTGAGGGCGACAGTTCGGGTTCTTTTTCGGAATATCCCGATCTCATACTTGTTGATGGCGGTAAGGGACATGTGGCGGTAGCTCGCGAGGTCGCATCAAGATACGGCAAGGACATTGCGATATTCGGAATGGTAAAGGACGATTATCATAAAACGAGAGCTCTGTGTAATGAATTTGACGAGATAAATATCGCCAAGGAACGCTCGGTATTTATGCTTATATACAAATTGCAGGAAGAGGTACACAGATATACCGTCAGCAAGACGACAAATGCCAAAAGAAAGACCCTCAAGCACTCGTCACTTGAAAAAATACAGGGAATAGGACCGTCCAAGGCGGCACGGCTATTGGCACATTTCGGTACGCTCTCTGCAATAAAGACGGCAAGTGCGGACGAGATCGTAAAGGCAAAAGGCATCTCGGAGAGCGACGCTCAAAGAGTGTTTGAATATTTTAACAGATCGGATAAGGCAGGAACAAAATGAGAATAATTACAGGACGTGCAAAGGGAATAAGGCTTTCAACTCTTGAGGGCGACAATACAAGACCTACCGCTGAAAGAGTTAAAGAAGCCGTTTTTTCAATGCTTCAGTTTGATATAGAGGGTAGACGCGTGCTCGATCTTTTCGCGGGCTCGGGGCAGATGGCGCTTGAAGCTATCAGCCGCGGAGCGCGCGAGGCTGTCCTTGTAGACAAGTCAAAGGATGCGATAAAGATAATAAACACAAATATACAAAAGACAAAGCTTGGTGAGTCCTGCCGAGTTTTTTGTATGGATTGGGCTGAGTATATAAGAAGATCTCAAGGTGAAAAGTTTGATATAATTTTCCTCGATCCGCCTTATGCACAAGGACTTTATGCACCCGCACTCGCGGCACTTCTGCGTGCCGATATGCTCAAGAGCACGACGCTCATCGTTTGTGAGAGCGACACCGAGGCCATATTCGGAAAAGAAAAAGAGCTTGCTGAAAAATTTTATGAGGTGAAGGTGTCAAAATATAGCAAGACCGTAATCACTGTGCTTTCACGCAAAAACGAGGAATAAAAATGAGTGTCAAAAAATACAATATTGGGATAGTGCCGGGAAGCTTCGATCCTATCACGGTTGGGCATCTCGATATAATAAAACGTGCGTCAGAGCTTTGCGATAAGATCTACGTCGCGGTGATGATAAATGACCAGAAAAAATATATGTTTTCGCTTGAAGAGAGAAAGGACATCGCGGCGGCGGCAGTTGCCGACGTAAAGAATGCCGAGGTCATCTCCTCGTCGGGAATGCTTTGGGAGCTTGCTTTGGAGCTTCAGGCAGAGGCAATAATTAAGGGCGTGCGGAACGAGACCGACAGAGCATACGAGCTTGAAATGGAGAAATACAACAGCGCGCATAATCCAAATGCAAGGACTGTATTGCTCGATGCGGCGGCTGACCTCTACGAAGTAAGCTCAACACTTATACGCAAAATGATCGAAGAAAAGAAATCTCTTGACGGTTATGTTCCCGAAGGCTCTGTCGAGGTAATAAATAAAATAATAAATGGCAAATAAATACCGCTTGAAAAAACTTGTGTTCTAAATATAAAGATCCTCCCATATATTTTATTGACAAATATATCGGGAGGATTTTTTATGGCTGAACATTCGATCTACCGCGATATCGCGGAGCGTACGGGCGGGGATATATATATTGGAGTAGTGGGGCCTGTACGTACGGGAAAATCGACATTTATTAAAAGATTTATGGAAGCGCTTGTGCTTCCAAACATTGATGACACATATTCAAAGGAAAGAGCGAGAGATGAGATGCCTCAGTCTGCGGCGGGAAAAACGGTTATGACGACCGAGCCGAAGTTCGTTCCCGACACGGCGGTTACGATAAATCTTGACGATGCAGCATCCTTGCGCGTAAAGATGATAGACTGTGTGGGGTACATAGTTGACGAGGCGCTTGGGACTATAGAGAACGGTCAAGCGAGAATGGTTCATACTCCGTGGCAGGAAGAGCCTATGCCCTTTGTTGAAGCAGCAGAAATGGGAACAGAAAAGGTAATAAAGGAGCATTCGACTATAGGTATGCTCATAACGACCGACGGAACTATCGGAGAGATATCAAGAGAGAGCTACGTGCCCGCCGAGGAGAGGATCGTAAACGAGCTTAAGAGTCTTGGTAAGCCCTTTGCGATGATACTCAATTCTGCCGATCCGACAAATGAAAGATCTATCTCTCTCGCGTATGAGCTTGAAGCAAAATATAACGTTCCGGTAGCTCTTGTGAGCTGTATAGACCTTGATGCCGAGGATATAAGACATATCCTTGAGCTCGTGCTTTATGAATTTCCCGTAACACAGATAGATATTTCTGTGCCCACGTGGCTGTCGGGTATCGGAGAAGATCACCGTATCGTTTCGGGCGTGCTTGAGAGCCTGCGCTGCTGCGCGGAAAAAATAAGCAAGGCGGGCGATATAAAGGGCGCATTTGATCCTCTTGCGGACAATGAATATATCAGTAAATATTCTGTTGATGAAATAGATCTTGGTACGGGAAGGGCAGCGGTCAGCCTTTCGTTTGACGACTCGCTCTATTATTCTGTAATAAGTGAAATGACGGGATTTGAGATAGCCGACCAAGAGGAGCTCATCACTCTTTTGTGTGAGCTTGCAGAAAAGCGTACTCGGTACGAAAAGGTGGCAGAAGCACTTGAAGCGGCAGAGGAAAGCGGATACGGCATAGTTATGCCCGATATGAGCGAGCTTTCACTCAACGAGCCCGAGATAATAAAGCAGTCAAACGGATACGGTGTAAAGCTCAGCGCGTCGGCTCGCTCTATACACATGATAAGAGCTAATATTGAGACCGAGATCAATCCTATAGTGGGAAGCGAGGCGCAGTCGGAGGAGCTTGTGAAATACCTGCTCAATGAATTTGAGGACGATCCGCAGAAGATATGGGAATCAAACGTGTTCGGCAAGAGCCTTTACGAGCTTGTCGGCGAGGGACTTCACACAAAGCTTGAGCATATGCCCGAGGAATCCCGTCTGAAGCTTTCCGAAACCCTTGAACGCATTATCAACGAGGGAAGCAACGGACTTATTTGTATTATACTTTAAGGTAATAAAAATAAAAAGCTCCAAGGCGGCGTGCCTTGGAGC
>JAZSIV010000084.1:0-9768 GCA_045533995.1 Eubacteriales bacterium | reverse complement strand
ACAGCTCGACTATTATACCACACCGTCTTCCCTTTGTCAATACCTTTTTTCATCTTTTTCTAAAAATATTTTCTAAGAGTTTTCGGTGTTACGTCTCTCTCCTTTGAGGGGAGAGCCTGTCCATTATACTACTTTTATTCCGCCTTGTCAAGGGTTTTTGGGTAAAAAATGTTTATAAAGGCAAGATTTGTATAATACTAATGCATATAAATCAACACGAGGTGGATTTTTTGGTAACAATTTTCACAAGAACAGTAATAATATACCTACTTCTTATAATTTCTATGCGTCTTATGGGAAAAAGACAGATAGGAGAGCTTGAAATATCAGATCTTGTAACCACCCTGCTTATTTCCGAGATCGCATCGCTCCCGATAACCGACAACAGCATTCCCTTGTCGCACGCCGTCATTCCTATTCTGTCGCTGGTCACCTTTGAAGTCATCAGCTCTTATATGCTCGTTTGTTTTCCCTCGCTCAAAAATATTTTCTCCGAGAGACCGACCGTTCTTATCAACAAGGGAAAGACCGACCGTCGTGCAATGCGCTCGGCAAGAATATCGGCTGACGAGCTTATAAGTGAGCTGAGACAAAAAGGAATAACCGATATGGACGAGGTGGAATATGCCATTCTTGAGCAGACGGGAAAGATAAGCGTTGTGCAAAAGGAAGCATACAAGCCCGCCACAGCAAAGCAACTCAAAATAAAAACGCAGGAGTGTGGAATATCGCACATCGTGGTATGCGAGGGAACGATAAACAAAAACAGCCTCAAAAGGCTCTCACTTACAAAAAAGGATATTATGAAAGAGCTCAAGGATTCAAGCGTCGAGCTCCGTGAGGTCTATATAATGCTGATAAACGACCGCGGAGAAAGCAAAATAATAAGGAAGGATGGATAAAATGCGAACTCTTATTATAATTATTGTAGTGTTTTGTGCGGTCTGCCTGTCTCTCGTGTTGAATTACAATTATATAAACAACACAGCAGACGAGCTTTTATCGCTCACTTCCTCGCTTGACATTTCGGACAGAGCGCGGTGCGCAGAGACGTTAGTTGAGATAGAACGGCTTTGGAAAAAGAGCTCTGTGATATTTTCACTCACTGTCAGCTTTCTTGACATAGACCATTTAGACGAGGTGTTTCTCTCGCTTCGCGAAAGCTTTGAGGCAAACAACGCATCCGAATTTGAACGGCAACGTGCGCTTTTTGAGGATGCTATAGAGGGAGTGGCAAGGCTTGAAAAATTTTCACTTATGAATATTTTATAAAAGAGAAGCCAACCGTCGTTGGCTTCTCTTCTCTTTTTTATTTCCTATAATTACTCGGAACGTCGCCCGTTTTTTTCTTGAATATGCGCGAAAAATAGTTCGGATCGGAAAATCCGCAGGTATAGCAAACGTCGGTTATGCTCATGTTCGACGATTTGAGAAGCTCGACAGCTCTTCTGATCCTACATTGCAACAGATATTCCTTTGCTGACATTCTCGTCACTTCCTTGAAAAGATGACAAAAATGTCCTTCACTCAGATGCACCATCTCCGAAAGTGCCAAGGTGGTCACGTTTTCGGTATAATGCTCTTCTATGTACTGTATCGCCTTGTTGACCGTCTCAAGCTTTTCAAAATATCGGCGGTATCCAATTTCATTAAAATTCTTTTTTGAGTAACCGTTTATAAGCGTTGCGATAAGCAGATAGGTGTAGCCCATAATGGAGAGTGAGGAGACGCTATTGAACTGTTTGTTCTCATCAAAAATCTTGCACATCAGCTCGTATATTTGTCCGCCCTTGACCAAACGCTCAAAAAAGACGTAGTTTTTGCCAAAAAATCTTGGCGGAATGATAAGACAGCCGTAACAGCACTTTCCGCGTATTCCTTGATGAAGCTCGTTTGCGTTGATGATCGCGCAGTCTCCCTTTTCAAGCAAAACGGTGTCCTCTCCGCAACGAAGCAGAGCACTCCCTTCAAAAACACAGTGTATTTCGACGTGCTCGTGCCAGTGCGCTCGGAAATCATATTGACCAAATTCATTAAAATTGATCCGCAGGGGAAACTCTTTTTCGGGAATATATTCGTAAAGTGCAATGTTTTTCATCTTCACACCTCAAATTTGTCCTATTAAAATGCAAAAAAATTATAGAAAATTTCTTTCTTTTGTTGTATTATGTATTATATAATATGTAGATAGTTTTGTCAACAAAAAAACGATCAAAGAGAGGAAATGCTATGAAATTAGGAGTTCTTATTCATTTAGGCGACAGCGCAGAAGAAACCATAAAAAAGGTTGCCGATCTTGGCTTTGACAACTGTCAGCTCGCTTGTTGGCGTTTTGAAAAAATGACCGACGAAAATGCTAAGGAGATCAAGATGGCAACAAAAAAATACGGTGTTGAGATCAGCGCATTCTGGTGCGGTTGGACAGGTCCCGCTGTATGGGATTTCTTCTCAGGTCCTCTGACCCTCGGCATCGTTCCCGCGGCATACCGTGCTATGCGAGTTGAAGAGCTTAAAAAAGGCGCTGATTTTGCAGAAAAGATCGGTGTTAAAAACGTTATTACTCACCTCGGATTTATTCCCGAAGTTCCGCTCAGCGAGGAATTCCCGAAGATCGTTGAAGCAGTCAAGGAGATCGCTCTTTATATGAAGAAAAAGGGACAGAACTTCCTCTTCGAAACAGGACAGGAAACTCCCGTTACACTTCGCAGACTTATCGAGCATGCCGCAACAGGTAACCTCGGTATAAACCTTGACCCCGCAAATCTTATCATGTATGGTAAGGCAAATCCCATCGACGCACTTGACGTTTTCGGTGAGTACGTAATGGGCGTTCACGCAAAGGACGGATGCTATCCCACAAACGGAAAGAAGCTCGGACTTGAGACAAAGATTGGCGAAGGAAGAGTAAACTTCCCCGCATTTATTAAGAAGCTTCATGAGATCGGGTACGACGGCTCGCTCTCGATCGAGCGCGAGATCAAGGGAGATCAGCAAAAAGCAGATATTATCGAATCTGTAAACTATCTTAATGATATTATAGGAGGACTTGACAAATGAAGGTGGCTCTTGTCGGAATTGGCGGAATGGGTAAAAACCATTACAACATCTATTCAAAATTTGAAGATATCGAATTCGTTGCAGCTTGCGACATAAGAGAGGAAAGACGCCAATTTGCAAAGGAACTCAACCCCAACGTTAAGCTTTATGCCGATTATGCTGAAATGCTTGAGACTGAAAAGTCCGACGTTGTTGACGTCTGCACTCCCACCTTTTTACATAAGGAGCACGCTATCGCGGCTCTTCGCGCAGGTGCTCACGTTATCTGCGAAAAGCCTATGGCACTCAATTCAGAAGAAACAAAGGAAATAATCGATGAGGCTAAAAAGCTCGGAAAGTTCTTTATGGCTGCGCACGTCGTTCGCTTTATGAAGCCCTACGCTTATCTTGCAGAAGCTATAAAGTCCGAGAAATACGGAAAGCTCTTGAAGCTCAATCTCCGCCGCATCAGCCCCACTCCCACATGGAGCTGGGAAAACTGGTTCCTTAACGAAGAGAGAAGCGGACACACCGTGCTTGACCTTGTGATCCATGATATCGACTTTATGCAGTCCGTTCTCGGCGAGCCCAACGAAGTAGTTGGAGCTCATTACAGCATGAAGGGCAACACCAACTATGCATCGGCTATATATCTCTACGACAACTGCTCGGTATCTATCGAGGGAGGTTGGTTCAACGCAAACCCCAAGTTCTTCACAGATTATCTCGCTATATTTGAGAACGGTCATATTCAGCTTAAGGATAAGGTCGTAACCGAAAACGGAGAGGTAGTTGATCTCGGTCTTAACGAGAGCCTTGGCGCTTCGGGCATTAACATCAACACCACCGACGGATATACCGCCGAGTGCCGTTACTTCCTTGACTGCGTAAAGGCAGGCAAGCAGCCCGATTTCGTAGCTCCCGAAAGCTCGGATTACACAGTAAGACTTGTTGAAAAGACACTTGAAAAGCTTATAAAGGTAAACAGATAACTTTATCCCCCGTGTCATGTGATACGGGGGGGATTCGTTTTTACGGGAGGAGCAAGCCCTTCCTATACAATTTTCAAAGAAACTTTTTGAAAAAAGTTTCCTTGACCTTCAAAAACTTTTCAATCAATTGTTTAGATACTAAATATCGTTTGCTGAAAATGTTTATTTTTTCGGGAGGCGAATCGCCTCCCCTACAAGTGAAACTTTACCATTTCCTGTAGGGGAGGGGTCGCCCCTCCCGCAAACATCCGATTTTTGACAATGAAACGGGAGGCGAATCGCCTCCCCTACAAATTTTTTATGTTTAATTGACAAACTAAATAGGATATGCTATAATAAATATGCGAAACAAACCAATAATTTTAATGCGGTATTTTTTTACAGGGATACCGTCTTTTATTGGTGCATACTCTATCTTTAGAATTTGGTAAAAGCGCAAATTCCACGAAGGTTAGGGTATGCATTAGCATTAAAATCTGGTTTGTTTCGCGACAATCGGAGTTTGCGTTTTTCGGTGCGTGTGACTTCGGTTGCGCGCACTTTTTTGTTTTAAATTCTAAAACTATTGATTTTTAAGTTATGCTGTGATACAATAATATTGCTACACAATTTTAATAATATGCAAAGGTGAGTAATTATCACATAGGGGGTACTATGCCCTTTTTCGTCGTACGCTTACATATTGAATTTTGATAAAATGCAAATTCCCAACTATGTAAGCGTGTTGAACCGTCTTTGCATAAATTTGTGTAGCAACAAATCGGGGTTTGCGTTTTTGTGCGTTGGCTCCGGTCAGCGCACTTTTTATTTTAAAGGAAAAATACTATGGATGCCTTTCTCAAAGAACTTTTCGAAAAATACGATAACTTTCCACGTTATGAAACAGTCGCAACAGCCGATTATACCTTGGATGATCTAACGATAAATCCGGATATAGACGAGCTCGAAATAAAAACGCTGAATGAAATAAAAAACATTATAGCAAGCTCTACTCTGCTTGATGGAATAGAGGACATTCAGCGGGCTGATTTTTATGAATTTTTGCTTTTTTTTAACAGACTTGCAAAAGAAAATTTTTCAACACTTGAAGTAATGATGAGTGAAGACCCCAAAATATTTAGTATTAAAATCAGCTCAGAATTTTTTTCATTTAACACTAAGGACATCTTCAATATGAAGAGCGTTATAAATAATATAAAGGATGTCGAAATTTATTATGATGAGAACAGAAAAGACTGCTGTATAATATCTATTGATTTCAACTTTACCCCTTCGTAAAATAACCTGCTGTTTTCCGAATAACAACAAAACAGGAGAGCTTTTAGGCCGGTTCTAATAAGGAAGTTTGGGTAGCAAAATCGTAGGGGAGGATATTATCCTCCCGATATGATATGTAACAATTCGAATCAAACGGGAGGCTGTTAGCCTCCCCTACGAACCACCGACGAATTTCGGCAGGGAGATTGTTTTCTCTTACGATTTGTGTTATAATGGAAATGGTGATGAAAATGGATAACGATAATAAGTTCCCCAAGAGAAAACGAAACCGTTTGAAGGATTACGATTATAGTTCAAACGGAGCATATTTTATAACGATATGTACGAAAGACAGAAAAAATATTTTTTGGGATAAAAAACAACCCGATTTTGTAGGGGAGGATATTATCCTCCCGCCTGACAGCGTAAGGTTATCGCCATATGGTAAAATTGCGGAAGAAGCAATTAATGCAATTTCCGAGTATTATTCGCATATTGAATTGTTGCAATATGTCGTTATGCCAAATCACATTCATATGATCTTATTCATACCGTATGATAACGGGAGGATGATATCCTCCCCTACAAGCATTTTAACGGCGGTTGGACAGATGAAGCGTTTCGTATCAAAAAAGATTGGTACGGCAATTTGGCAAAAATCGTTTCACGATCATGTGATACGCGACAAAAATGATTACGAAAAAATTTCGAAATATATCTATGAAAACCCCATTAAATGGCAATATGATTGCTTTTATACAGAAGAATAAGGGTATGGGTTTTGCCCTAAGCATTTGTTTAACAAATGCGAAACCGGAAATAAAACAGAAGAGAGAGCAAATCGGTTCATATCCGAATTGTTCTCTCTTTTTTCTGATTTTCAGTTTGGAGTTATGCTGTTTTTATCTTTCCATAAGCTGAACGTCAGCTCCGAGCGCGCGGAGCTTGCCGACTATGTCGTAATATCCTCGCTCGATAAGCTCAACCCCCGTGATCTCGGTGACACCCTCCGCTGCCATTGCAACGATGAGAAGCGCCGCGCCTGCGCGAAGGTCGGTTGAGTGTACCTTTGCGCCGACAAGCTTTTTTTGCCCCGAAATTATCGCCTTGTTCTTGACTATCTCGGAAATACCGCCCATCTTGGCGATCTCCTCAAGGTATTTGAAGCGGCTCTCAAAAACCCCCTCTGTTATCGTGCTGATCCCCTCCGCAAGACTCATTATTGCGCCAAACTGTGGCTGCATATCGGTGGGAAAGCCGGGGTAAGGAAGTGTACGCAACGACACACCTCTGAATCTGCCGTCCGAACGAACGGTGATGGCGGTGTCATCCACCTCAAGCTCAACACCCATCTCGTGAAGCTTTGCGCTGACCGTTTCCATGTGCTTTGGCACAACGTTTCTGACCGTGACCTCTCCGCCAACTGCCGCCGCCGCGACCATATACGTTCCTGCCTCTATCATATCGGGAACTATTGTGTATGTACAGCCGTGTAGCTCCTTTACACCCTTTATCTTGATAGAGCTCGTGCCCGCGCCCGTAATATCCGCGCCGCACATATTGAGGAAGTTTGCAAGGTCAACGATATGCGGCTCTCTTGCCGCGTTATCAATGATAGTAGTTCCGCTTGCAAGAGACGCGGCTATCATAATGTTGACGGTAGCGCCGACCGACTGAACGTCAAAATAAATGTTCGTACCGACAAGTCCGTTCTCGGCAACGGCATCTATATATCCCTCGCTGAACGATATCTTTGCGCCAAGCGTTTCAAAGCCCTTGATGTGCTGGTCTATCGGACGTGTTCCGAAATCGCATCCGCCCGGCCAGCCGACGTGCGACGAACCAAAGCGTGCAAGAAGCGCGCCGATAAGGTAGGTAGACCCTCTCATTCGGCTGACTATATCGTAAGTCGCATAGTTCTTGTCAAGCGTGCGGGTGTCTATCTCGGCGACCCCCGTTGTGTGATAGTAGGTCACCTTTGCGCCGAGAAGGCGCAAAATATCAAACGAAAGCAGAATATCGCTAACGTTCGGAACGTTTTCTATTATACATTTGTCCTTTGTAAGAATGGTAGAAAAAATTATCGGAAGTGCGGCATTTTTCATTCCGCCGACGTCAACGCTTCCATACAGCTTTTTTCCACCGCAAACGGTTATAAGTTTCATTAAGAATACCCCAAAGTAAAATTTGAGTTCGACCTATATACAGTATATCATATCTTTCTCAAAAAAGAAAGAATATTGCAAATAAAATTCCAATACTTTTTTATTTTGATTTATAATAAGCCACCGCAAGGTCTACCACCATTCCGTAGCTTGCCGTTCCCGCCGTTCCTTGTATGGTAAGGTAGGTATCGTTTATCGTTCCCGACACCTCGCTTGCCACAGAATCGCGGTACTTATCAAAAAAGCTTGAGAAGGCTACCATCTCGCGCCTTACGTCACCCTCGAGCACAGACATGACCTCTGCATACATCTCGGCATCGGCGCTGTAAAGAGCCGACGACACGTATTCAAACAGATTGAGATATGCGCTGTAACGGATATAGGCATCGTCCGAGTCTATACAGACAAGATAAGCCACAAAATTCGCCTCATCCTCACGCGCGATTCCTCTCTGATGCGCAAGCTCGTGAGCCGCTGTGTACGGCACCGTATAATCGGGGAACGCAACATTTATATTCGCCTCTCCCGTAAAAAATGAATAAACTCCCGTTATATGAGTATATGACATCGCCTCGCTCAGCATCACTCTTTTAAGACGGCTGTCGAGTTTTTGTATAAATGCGTATTTTTCGCAGGCTTTATCATACGCGTTGATAAGCTTTTCATTCATTTCGGTGTAATCGTAGGGCATCACGGAAAAGCCGTTCGCACCAAAAAATTGATTCACGCTCTCCTCCGATAGCTTTTCGACAAGTATCATTGCGGTGTCGTAAAGCTCGTCGGCACTGACCTCTTTTCGCTCTATCCCAAGCTTTTTGTCAAGCGTAGTTCCGTGATATCCCGCCGCAAATCCAACGGTGAACACAGAGAAAAAAAGGGCGAGCACCGACAAAAGCGAGGTACAGTATATAAGGACGTCGCGCCATCTGTCGCAGTAATATTTCGTTGCAAAATATATCACTACCCCAAGCGTTACGGGAAGCATTATAAGAAAGAACTCGGCAAAGGAAAAGGGTATCCAGCCTGTTGCATAAGAAAGTGCAGCGCGCAACACCGAGCTTATATGCCTGTTGAAAAAATCGGCAAAGGGCTCACTTATAATATATGCCGCAAACAAAAGAACGCTGACGGCGGCGCATATATAAAATATTTTAACAAAAAGAGGGAGCGACGCTATAAATCCTCTTTCTTTTTCGGTCTTGTCGGACGGATCTAAAACCTCGCCCGAAAGCTCTTTATCTTCCATCAAATAAATCTTCTCCTTCAAACCTTGACATAGCGGCACGTATCTGTTCATACCCACTCTCACCAAAGAGCCTTTTAGCAAGCTCCTGCATATCGCTCGGGAGTGGGCTGAAAAGTCTTATGGGGCGGCTCTCACAGTCATTTTCGGGATAGGAAAACGACAGCTTTGCCGAATGGAGCGCGTGCCTTTTGATATACGGGCTTTCGTTTCCATACATATCGTCGCCCGCGATGGGACAGCCGATATGCGCAAAGTGCACACGAAGCTGATGCGTTCTGCCCGTTACGGGAGCTGCCGCCACGAGCGAATGTCCGCCGTGCGAGAAAAGGACCTTGTATTCGGTAAGAGCATAGTCTCCCCCCTCATCCTCGCCACAAACACGGCGCACGATGATGCTCTCGTCGGTACGCTTCATATAGCTCTCTATTCTGCCCGACTTCTCGCTCGGAACTCCGTCAAGAATGGCTATGTACTGCTTTTTTATCTCTCCCCTTTTCATCGACGCGAACAGCCTTGCCGCGCTCATTCTGTCCCTTGCGATGAGCAAAAGACCGCTCGTATTCCTGTCAAGTCGATTGACGGGACGGAAAACAAAGGGAATTTCGGCATCCCTGTATCTGTATGCAAGCGCGTTGGCAACGGTGTCGTCGTGGTGACCGTGCGAGGGATGCGTGGGCATAAAGGGCGGCTTGTCCGGAACGACTATGCGCTCGTCCTCGTACGCAATGTCAAGCGCCATGTCGCTCGGTATGATATTCTCGGACGGCTCTCTGTCCTCGACCTGTATCGAAAGGAGCTCGCCCGCAGAAAGTATATGGCGCACGGTAACGTGTCTGCCGTCTACTGTAATGCCGTTTTCCATAAATTTAAGGTGGCGAAGCATAGCGCCCGAAACACCTATTTCCTTGCGCAGATAATCAAGGACGCTCATTCCGTCCTCGCTCTTGGTGATATAAATATCCAACGCTATGCCTCCTTTCCGTTTTTTTGGGGGGGTAGTGTGAGGAAAACTTTTGCAAAAATTTTTTCCCCGGGCCCCCCTTTTAAAAACTTTTAATAAATTTTTTGTTAA
>JAZSIV010000068.1:0-11592 GCA_045533995.1 Eubacteriales bacterium | reverse complement strand
GCAGTATAGCCGCGCTCGGAGTTGCGGCTCACGAGGTGGGACACGCGATACAGTATGCAAGGGGCTATCTGCCGATAAAGATACGCGCTGCAATAATTCCCGCAACAAGGATAGGATCAATGCTTGCAATGCCCCTCTTTATTATTGGACTTATAATGGCAAGCGACGGACTTTTGCTTATAGGTATAGTACTTTATTCACTTGTAACTCTTTTTCAGCTCGTTACACTTCCCGTTGAGTTTAACGCGTCAAGACGCGCGATAGCTACGCTTTCGTCGCACAACATGCTGTCACAAAACGAGGCTCGCGGTGCTGAGGAGGTGCTTTCGGCGCCGGCAATGACTTACGTTGCGGCACTCGCTACGTCGCTTCTCACACTTCTTCGTTTGCTCTTGCTTGCAAACAACAGAAGAAGATAGTTTTATAGATTTATGAGATGATTATATGCAGAAAAAGAATTTGACATCAAGACAGATAGCGCTCACAACGCTCAAAAGGTGCGAGAGATCAGGGCAATATTCAAATATTGCCCTTGATAACGCGCTCCGCGGTTGTGAGCTTTCTCAAAGCGACAGGGCGCTTACGGCGGCACTTTTTTACGGTGTCATAGAGAGAAAGATAACACTTGATCACTATATTGAAAAGCTGTCGTCAAGACCGCTCTCGGATATAGATGAGGATACGCTCTGGGCGCTGCGTCTCGGAATATATCAGCTTAAATATCTTGATCGCATACCCGATCACGCGGCCATAAACGAGACGGTGTCGCTTTGCAGCAGAAGGACGAGCGGATTTGTCAATGCAATTTTGCGCTCCTTTACAAGACAGGCGGGCGAGATATCTCTGCCCGATACCGAGAGCGGAGATATTTACGCATTATCTGTAAAATATTCTGTCTGTGAGCCGCTTGTAAAAAGGCTCTGCGATATCTACGGAGCGAAGAGGTGCGAGAGTATTCTTTCTGCGTTCTGCAAGACTGCCCCTACTACCTTGCGCGCAAATACACTCAAGATATCAAGAGATGAGCTTTGCGAGCGAGTTGGAGGTGAGAAGACCGAATATTCACCCTATGGAATTCGTGTAAAGGGAGATATCGCCTCGCTTTCGGGCTTTGACGAGGGGCTGTTTTACGTTCAGGATGAGGCATCACAGATATGTGCCGCCGCGCTTGGCGCGCGCGAGGGTGAGCTTGTGGTCGACACCTGCTCCTGCCCCGGCTCAAAAAGCTTTGGTATAGCTATTGATATGAAAAATAGTGGCGAGCTTTATAGCTTTGATCTGCACGGGAATAAATTGTCACTTGTGGAATTATCAGCCAAAAGGTTGGGAATAAATATAATAAGCACCGAGCAAAGAGATGCAAGGAAACCGAGAGAGGAGCTTCTCGGTAGGGTCGATAGAGTTCTTTGCGACGTTCCGTGCTCGGGCTTCGGTGTTCTTGCCAAAAAGCCTGAGATAAGGTATAAGGACCCCGAGGTGTCAAAGGATCTTCCCGCAATTCAGAGGGATATACTTGAGGCATCGTCGCGCTACTTGCGCTCGGGCGGAGTGCTCGTCTACTCGACCTGCACCGTCTTTCCCGAGGAGAACGAGGAAAATATACGAGATTTTCTTAAAAAACACGGGGAATTTTCGCTCTGTCCCTTTGAGGTGGGAGGATTTTCTTGCGCTGCGGGAATGGTGACCTTACTTCCCGATGAATACGGAACAGACGGATTTTTTATCGCAAAGCTTGTAAAAAGATAATTTTTAAGTACAGACAAAAAGGAGAGAGTTTGATGACGGAACAGGAAAATAAGGTTCAACTGCTTTCGCTTTTACCCGATGAGCTTGTAGCTCTTATGAATGAAATAGGCGAGCCGAAATATAGGGCGATGCAGATATTTGAACAGCTTCACCGCGGACTTTCTCCCGCTGAGATGACAAACGTGGGCAAGAAGACGCGAGAAAAGCTGTCTGAGAGAGCGAGCTACCATCTGCCGATCGTTGAGAGAAAGCTTGTTTCAGCGATAGACGGAACTGTAAAATATCTCTTCTCGCTTTCTGATGGGCATTGTGTTGAAAGCGTGGTTATGAAATATAAGCACGGAAATACCATCTGCATCTCCACACAGGTCGGATGTCTTATGGGGTGTGCTTTCTGCGCGTCTACTATAGGCGGCAAGGTCAGAGATCTTAGCGCAGGTGAGCTTATAGGACAGGTCATTGCCGCGGGCAAGGATATGGGTGAGCGCATCTCGAATATCGTAATGATGGGCATCGGTGAGCCGCTTGATAATTACGACAACGTAATGAAATTCTTGCGACTTGTCGGACACGAAAAGGGGCTTAATATCGGCTACCGCCATATATCACTTTCGACCTGCGGACTTGTTGACAAGATAATGAAGCTGGCAGAGGAGAATTTTCCGATAACGCTTTCTATCTCGCTTCACGCGGCGGATGACGTCACACGCTCCGAGATAATGCCGATAAACAGAAAGTGGAACATAGATGCGCTGCTTGATGCTTGCAAAAGGTATTTTGCAAAAACGGGCAGACGAATATCCTTTGAATATACGCTGATATCGGGCAAAAACGACACTTCCGAGGCGGCGCATACCCTTGCCGCACTTCTCAATTCAAGACTGAGAAGCAGGACGGAGACTATGCCGATCCACGTAAACCTGATACCTGTAAATCCCGTTAAGGAAAGAGATTTCAAGGAGCCCGACAGAGGTGCTATAAACCGCTTTGCCGCAATCCTTGAATCAAAGGGAATAAGGGCGACTGTAAGAAGAACGCTCGGAGAGGACATAAACGCGTCCTGCGGACAGCTCAGAAGAAACGCGCAGGAGAGCGGGCAAAAGGAAGAATAAATAACAGCCGACGGTACATAAACAATTTGGAGGCAATATGGTCTATCGTTTTCGCCCGTCGGAGAAAAAACATACGCAAAGAGAAAAAAAGCCCTATCAAAGAGCCGGTTACAACAGCCCGAGAAGGCTTTACGGCTACCGCTACGATGCGGTAGATATAGAGATGCTCTTCGAGCTTGCAAAGCTTGAGGGAGCAGTAAATAAAAAAGTAAAGAGGCGCAGAAAGGGTGCGCTGAAATCAAAAATATTGAGGCTTGCCGCATCGCTCAAAGGTGCAATTTTGACGGCATATAGCTATGTTGCTCGTTCTGTGCGAGTAAGCTACGGCTATATTTCCGAAAAGATCGGCAGGGCGATAGAAAAGAGAAGGGCAAGAAAAAAGCTGCCCTCTGTTACCCCCACGCTTGCAGGCTCTCTTGTCGCGGCGATGCTCGTTTTGTCGCTTTCGGCTTTTGCTGTGTTATATAAGCTTTTGCTTTCCGAATATTTCGGCTTTTACAGAACGATAACCGTTCCCGATATGGTTGGCAGAGATTACAGCAGCGCACGCGCCGAGCTTGATGAGGATGATTACAATATTACAGTAAGCTTTGAATACAGTGATAAAACTCCGTCGGGCATGGTGATATCGCAGTACCCATCGGGCGGTGTGGACAGAAAGATTTTTTCGGGCGGAGAGCTCTGCTCGCTCAAGATCGTCGTCAGCCGCGGTGAAGAAACTCTCGTTATGGGAGATTACGTTGGCAAACGCGCAAGAGATGCCCGACTTGAGCTGAAAAACGCGGGTGCGCTTGTTACCGTTATAGAAGAATATTCAGACGAATATCAAAAGGGAGATGTAATTTCGACTTCTCCCGCAGTGGGCGAAAGCTTTGCGCTTGGCAACTCGGTAGTTCTTCGGGTGAGTCAAGGAAAAAGAGTAATACTGTCGCGCGTGCCGAACGTCTGCGGACTTGACGAAAGCGATGCGGTGTCAAGAATATTGACGTCGGGCTTTGTTGTCGGCAAGATAAGCTATCAAAACTCATCCGAAAGGGCAGGAAAGGTGATATCCCAAAGTGTCGCGGCAGGTGAGCGACGCGAAAAGGGCGGCACGATATCCTTTGTCGTCAGCGCAGGAGCAGCTTTTAATGAGAAAACCGTGCCCTCGCTTTACGGCTTGAGCATAGCTGAGGCAAAGGAAAGACTTGCCGAATACGGTCTTGTTGTGGGAAACATTTATGCTGTGGAGAGCAATGAAGTATCGGGAACTGTTATATCGCAGTCTCCCGCGGCAGGCAGTCCAATATCGTCGTCGGTGATAACCGTTGATATGTACGTCAGCTCATAATTTTAATTAAAATTCTAAACTTTGGAAGGTAGATATGGAGCATTTGGTCAGAGGAAAGATAATAAAGGGAGTAGGCGGGCTTTATACCGTGCTTATCGACACGTCAGCCGAGCTTCTTGGCGGCAGAACCGTAAGAAGCCGCGCAAGAGGTTCTTTGCGCCATCGCGGAGACCAGCCGCTTGCGGGTGACACGGTACTCATCAGCTTCGATGCTGAAAAGGTAGCAAAGGAGCTTCTTGATGACGAGGCAAATTTCGTAATTGAAAAGATAGAGGACAGAAAAAACTCTCTTATCCGTCCCCCTCTTGCAAACCTTGACTATCTCTTTGTAACCGTTGCGGCGGCATCTCCCGCCCCCGTGCTTCTGACGGTCGACAAGCTCATTTCTATCTGTGTTTATAATAATATCGAGCCCGTGATAGTGATAAGCAAGTGCGAGCTTGCCCCCGAATATGCGGACGAGCTTTGCGGCATTTATGAAAAGGCGGGCTTTGACGTATTGCTCACAAGTGCCGAGACGGGCGAGGGGATCGACGAGCTCCTTGAATATATAGACAAGCTCGGAGCGGGGAGCATATCGGCTTTCTCGGGTGCTTCGGGCGTGGGTAAGTCCACACTTCTCAACAAGCTCTTCCCAAGTCTCGAACTCTCAACTTCCGAGGTCAGCAAAAAGACCGAAAGGGGAAGACATACAACACGCCACACCGAGCTTTTTTGCATAAAGGAGGGCGAAGATTCTCCCTTTATTGCCGATACTCCCGGTTTTACTATGCTTGATTTTGAGCAGTTCGATTTCTTTGGAATAGAGGATCTTCCCTCTACTATGAGAGAGTTCGAGAGCTACATAGGCGAGTGTAAATACAAAAAGTGCACGCATACCAAGGAGGAAGGATGCTCTATCCTTGCCGCTGTGCGCAAGGGAGAGATATCCGAAACAAGACATAAGAGCTATCTTGCTCTTTATGAGACACTTAAAGCAAAGAAAAAGTGGTGAGAAAATGAAGGCTTTTATATATACGGGCGGAAGCATAAGACCTGAAAATATAACCGAAAGACCCGGCGATGACGATATTATCATAGCGGCGGATTCGGGATATCTTAACGCAAAAAAGATGGGACAGACACCGCATCTTCTTATCGGCGACTTTGATTCGCTTGGAAAAATGAACGTCCCCGAGAGGATACGAAAGATGGAGCTTCCGACAGAAAAGGACGTTACAGACACTCAGGCGGCAGTCGATATTGCACTTGAAAACGGCGCTGACGGTATCATTATCATAGGTGGACTTGACGGCAGACTTGATCACACACTCTCAAACATGGCACTCTTGCGAATGCTTTGGGAAAAGGGAATATATGCTGTGATAAACGACGGGTCAAACCGAGTCCGCTACATAAGGTCGTCAAGCACGCTTATCGCACGTTCGGGATACAAGTATCTCTCACTCCTCTGTGATGATGAGCAAATAAAGGGAGTTGACGTTGAGGGCTGCAAATATCCGCTTAAGAACGCAAGGCTTTATAAGGTGCATCAGTTCGCAGTGTCAAATGAGATCACAGGCAACTGCGCGCTCATATCGGTCAAAAAGGGCGGAATGTTTATAATCGAGAGCGCTGATAGATAAAGATATTATTTTTTGAGAATAAAAACAGCCACCACATTTTGTGATGGCTGTTTTTTTTACAATTACTTCTCATAAACGAACGTAAAATCTTCCCAAGGAATATTTACGGGCTTTTTATGAACGATTATCTCGTCAACGTGGCAGAGAAGCGGGAAGTCCGCCGCATTAAGCTTGCCACACTTGTCTGCAACCTTAACGGCTCTTGCCACTCTTTCGGCAACAACGAGCGATTCAAGTGTAACACCGTTGAGCTCTGCCTTTGCCTCGTCGATGGTAAGTCCTCTTCCGAGGAGTATTCCGACAAGTCTTGTCCTGCCGCCATAGACCGTAACATAGAGGTCACCGTAGCCAACAGACATATTTTCAAGAGTTGCCGCGCCCTGATAGTCAAGAAGCTTATACATCTCCTTTACCGCCTGACCGAATATTGCCGCCTGCGAGTTGAAATGAAGCTCGCTGTCAACTCCGATTTTTTTTTGGTTAAGGCCGATGGTGAGTGCAATTCCAAGTGCATATCCGTTTTTCAGCGCCACTGCACTTTCAATTCCCGTAACGTCGGTCGAAAGGCTGATATGGTAGTAGTCGGTCGCCATAATATCGCGGAGCTTTTTGAGAATTTCAATGTCACGTCCGCAGAAAGCCACCTCGGTCTGATCGTGTGCTACAAGCTCATAGCTTGTGCAAGGTCCGCCAATGGCAAAAAGCTTTGTATTCTTTCCAAGGCTGTCAAGCTTTGCCTGCCATAGGTCGGGATATGTAAGAAGTCTACCGTCTTCCGTGTCCATAAGGCCCTTGGTAACGGTGATAACGGGGATAGAGTCTGGGATCTTGGGAAGAACGACGTCGCCAAACCATTCTACACCGAAGCTCGAAACGCCGCCGATGATCATGTCAGCGCCATCTATTGCCTCGTCCATTTGCTCAACCTGATAATATTTCAATCCTAAGGGAAACGCCTTGTTAAATTTGGGGTGCTTGTCGCTTGCGCGGCACGCGTCGATTATCTCTCTGTCAAGGTGAGTTCCGACAAGACGAACCTCGTGTCCGTTCTCTCTTGCGGGGAAGGCGAGCGCCGAGCCCATCATGCCCGCGCCAATGATAGTTACAACTGACATATTTGTTTCTCCTTAAAATTCGAAAAATACATTTTAATCAGCATAATTATATAACTTATGTCCGCGTGTGTCAATGCTTGTCGCTATTTTTCAGGCAAGATATCACAAAGAATGGCAAAGCCATAGGGGGAAAGAGTCACCGTGCTTTGCTGATTTTGCAAGGTTGCATCATTTTTAAAAAAAATATCTACTCCGCGCTTGTCGGAAGCAAAGATGATCTTTTCGCCAACTCGCGCAAAATAAAGAGGCGAGCGCCCACAGGAGAGGATGAGCGTTTTTTTGCCCTCGTCAAGCAGGGCAAAAGTTGGGTGCTCGTCTATCTCGCAAAGCATTTTGCACCCGTTTTTTCGATAAGCTTCAATAATTCTTTTTGTAATATCTCCCGCGGTGGGCGGTGAATCAAGTATCAGCGTACATAGATCGCCGTCTGCCTCGAAATTTATAAAAGGAGTCTTGTCGCTATGTATTCCGTGCCATTTGTCCGCACAAAGAGAATTTCCGCGGTTTATATAAGCGCAGGCGCGTCCGAGTGGTGCTAACGTCTGCCAAAGCTTAAGGAGAGAAGAAAAATCGGTCGTTTGTGATGAAAAATCTATAATTCCGCAAAGAGAGCCCATATATACCTCCGTAATGGTTGTCTGTTACAGAATATGAGGTGAAATGAGATTTTATTTGCAAAAAACAAAATCTTATATTTATATTATTGGGGGTGGCAGTTCCCGATTTTTTTGCATATAATTTTGATGAGTGCGATAACGGGAGGTGTTTGTATGTGTCGGATAAATCTGAGAAAGGCTCTCGGTGTGGCGGCAGTCTGCTTTGGTGCAGGTGTTCTTATCTCTTTTTTACTTCCCGGGTATCTTATAGCCTTTGTGGAGGCAGCCGTGGTGATCGTCGCAGGACTGCTTTTGCTGGGAAAACATAATTAGAAAGGGCGGAGTTTTTTTATGAAGATCGTTCTCATTCGCTCACCCGGGATAATTGCCCCGCTTTTGAGAAAAGTTTTCGGGATAAATAAGAAAAAGGGATAGATATAGAGATCTGTGGGGGAGTGCCTTTTTGAAAAAGGCACTCCCCCACAAAAAAATTTCAAAAAAATTTTTCAGATAAGGTGTATTCCTCTTGACATAAAAAGGAAAAATAGTTATAATAATAAATTGGGAAGTTTCGTTATATTATATTGAATAAAGTCGAAAAATCTTGAATTAAATTCAAGAAGAATAAACGGCGATTTTATACATTCTGACAAGCTCGCAACCCGCGGGTGAGTCAAGGAAAGGATATTAATATCATGGAGAAAAAGGAAAGAAGAGTCGGTACAATATCAAGAGGAATAAGATGTCCTATCATAAGAGAGGGAGATGATCTTGCCGAGATCGTTACAACAAGCGTGCTTGAGGCGGCTGAATACGAGGGCTTTGAGCTTCGCGACAGAGACGTTATATCCATAACGGAATCTATTGTTGCGAGAGCACAGGGCAACTATGCATCGGTAAACGACATAGCGGAAGATGTAAAGGCAAAGCTTGGCGGCGGAACAGTAGGTGTTATTTTCCCCATACTTTCGAGAAACCGTTTTGCAATCTGTCTTAGGGGCATCGCAATGGGCGCAAAAAAGGTCGTCCTTATGCTCAGCTATCCCTCGGACGAGGTCGGAAACGAGCTTGTAAACCTTGATAAGATAGATGCGGCGGGCATCAATCCGTATAGCGACGTTCTCGATATCAAGCGTTACCGTGAGCTTTTCGGAGTAAATCTTCACGAGTTCACAGGCGTTGATTACGTCGAATATTACACAGATATAATTCGTTCGGCAGGCGCTGAGGCCGAGATCATTTTTGCAAATCAGCCCCGTGCTATCCTTGATTATGCAGATCACATTATCAACTGTGATATCCATACAAGAGCACGTACAAAGAGAATACTTCTCGCTGCAGGCGCAAAGGCGGTTTGCAGTCTTGACGATATTCTTGACGCTCCCGTTAACGGAAGCGGCTGCAATGAAAAATACGGTCTTCTCGGCTCGAACAAGTCGACCGAGGACAAGATCAAGCTCTTCCCCCGCGAGTGTCGTGACCTCGTTCTCGACATTCAGAAGAGAGTGCTCGATGCAACAGGCAAGCACGTTGAGGTAATGGTTTACGGAGATGGTGCTTTCAAGGATCCTCAGGGAAAGATCTGGGAGCTTGCAGACCCTGTCGTATCTCCCGCATTCACAGACGGACTTATCGGTACACCCAACGAGCTTAAGCTCAAATATCTTGCTGACAACGATTACAAGGACCTTTCGGGCGAGGCGCTTAAGGAAGCGATTTCGGCTTCTATCCGCGCCAAGGACGGAAACCTTGTCGGAAATATGGCATCGCAGGGAACTACACCCCGTCAGCTTACCGACCTTATCGGCTCGCTTTGCGACCTGACAAGCGGCTCGGGCGACAAGGGAACACCCGTAGTGCTCGTTCAGGGTTATTTTGATAACTATACCAACTGATCAGGAGGAAGAAAGATATGCAGGGTAATGTTCGTCCAGAAACAATGGAACGCATAACAACAAAGGCGCTTGCTGACGCATTTATTGCGGAGCAGGTAAAGGAAATACAAGAGCAGGTAGGAGATAAGAAGGTGCTTCTTGCACTCTCCGGCGGAGTTGACTCGTCGGTAGTTGCGGCGCTTCTTATAAAAGCAATCGGTAAGCAGCTCATTTGCGTACACGTAAACCACGGACTTATGCGCAAGGGCGAGAGTGAGGCTGTTGTCGATATTTTCGGTAAGACTCTTGACGCAAACCTTATATATATTGATGCAACAGACAGATTCCTCGATCTTTTGGCGGGAGTATCCGACCCCGAGAGAAAGAGAAAGATAATTGGTAAGGAATTTATAGAAGTTTTTGCTGACGAAGCAAGAAAGCTTGATGACGTTACATTCCTCGCGCAGGGAACAATATATCCCGATATTCTTGAGAGTGTTAAGCAGGCAGAGGGAAAGAAGGCAGTCAAGTCCCATCATAACGTGGGCGGACTTCCCGAGGATCTTAAGTTCGAGCTTGTTGAGCCTGTAAAGCTGCTCTTCAAGGATGAGGTAAGAGTTGTTGGTGAGGCGCTTGGCCTTCCTCACGCAATGGTTTACCGTCAGCCCTTCCCCGGACCCGGACTTGGAGTTCGTTGCCTTGGTGCTATCACAAGAGATAGACTTCACGCGCTTCGTGAGGCAGATGCTATTCTTCGTGATGAGTTTGACAAGTGCGGACTTGCAGAGAAGGTATGGCAGTATTTCGTTATAATTCCCGACATAAAGAGTGTTGGAGTTAAGGAGGACAGCCGTTACGAGGGGTGGCCCGCAATAATCCGTGCGGTCAATACAACCGATGCGATGAGCGCAACCATCGAGGAGATACCTTACGACGTGCTCCGTAAGATAACCAATAGAATCGTTACCGAGGTAGAGGGTGTGAACCGTGTCCTTTACGACATCACACCGAAGCCCACGGGAACAATAGAGGGGGAATAATACACAAAACCCCGAAAGCCTTTAGTTAGGCTTTCGGGGGCTTTGTTTCATTATGGTAATTATAGCAAAGGAGAAAATGATATGATATTATGAATACACGGAATCATTAAAGAAGTGAGCGACGGTGTGATATTGTACAAAAACGGCGGCGCACTTGAAGCGATCGATCTTGATTTCGCTGTCAGAATAAGAGAATATCCAAAAAAACAAAAATGGAAAGAAAAAATCTGTTGTGATTGATTAAAAAACATAAAAAGGCCATTGCAAAAGCAAAATTTGTAATGGCTTTTTTGTCGCCGAATATGTTAATTTGTGCACGATTTTATACCTTTTTTGACCTCCAAAATTTTATTTTATAAAAGCCTTGACAAGCATTTTTTTATATGGTAGGATATCCAAAAAGGGAGAAGTAAAGGAGAGGTTATATATGTATAATATATATAAAATTACGTCAAACCCAACAGTAGATTTTGCAGCAGAGGAGCTTAAAAAATATCTTCGTATGATGATGCCTTATGCAGGTGAGATCACGATTAAATATGACCCCGAGGCTGTGGACGGATTCCGTCTTGGTCTTATGGCTGATTTCGGACTTGATACAAGCGAGGCGAGAAACGTTGAGCTTGACGATATTCTTCATATCGATACCGACGCCGAGGGCGGAATTATCGCGGGTGATAATCCCCGAAGCGTTCTGCTTGCCGTTTACCGTTATCTTACAATAAATGGCTGCCGTTGGCTCTATCCGGGAATTGACGGAGAGTTCATTCCGATAAAGGATATAGAGCCCACATTTTTTCATAAGATGGCGGACAACAGATACCGCGGCTGGTGTAACGAGGGTGCGGAATTTCAGCAGTGTATGCTCGATGCCATAGATTTTGCGCCCAAGATAGGACTTAACATTTTTATGCTTGAATTCTTTGTTCCTATGGTGTATCACAGCTGGTATTACGAACATCTTCACAATGAGGCAAACAGAGAAAAAGAACCGATAACTACGGATACGGTTATTCAGTGGAAGAAGGCGTGCGAAGCAGAGATAGCAAAGCGCGGACTTCAATTCCACGATTTGGGACACGGCTGGACAGCTAAGCCCTTTGGAATGCCCGAGAGCGACTTCTATACCAAGGGATACGTTGAGATTCCCGAGG
>JAZSIV010000076.1:0-4619 GCA_045533995.1 Eubacteriales bacterium | reverse complement strand
ATCTTTTGGACTACATAAAATTTACTTTGACTTCATGTCTTATTGAAAGAAAGGTACCCAAAGAACTTCCTGACATTAGGTTATAGATATGTGTTTATTTGTTATGCTAAAGATAATTTAGCTTGACTTCACGTCTTCTTGAGGGGAACAGTACAACCTTGTCAAAAATATTGAAAAGTTTTGGTCAAGCTTTTTCAAAAGCTTGAAAAATAAATAAGAAAAACTAAATAATAAGGAATATAGAAAATGAAAAAAATGCTTTTTACATCAGAATCTGTAACCGAGGGACATCCCGACAAAATATGTGACAAGATATCGGATGCGATACTTGACGCAATTATTAAGGAAGATCCTATGGCTCGTGTGGCTTGCGAGACATTCTGTACAACAGGACTTGTTTCTGTAATGGGAGAGATCACAACAAGCGCGTACGTTGATTTTCAGACTATCGTAAGAGATACTATTCGTGAGATAGGTTATACAAGAGCAAAATATGGCTTTGACTGTGATAGCTGTGCAGTTATAAGCTCGATACACGAGCAGTCGCCCGACATAGCACTTGGTGTTGACCGTTCTCTTGAGGCAAAAGAGGGCAAGGATACTGACGACTGTGATACGGGAGCTGGAGACCAGGGAATGATGTTCGGATACGCTTGTAACGAAACTTCCGAGCTTATGCCCCTTCCTATATCTCTTTCTCACAAAATGGCGAAGAGACTTACAGATCTTCGCAAAAACGGAACACTTGATTATCTTCGTCCCGACGGAAAGACTCAGGTTACCGTTGAATACCACGACGGAGTTCCTGCACGTATAGATACGGTTGTCGTTTCGAGTCAGCACAGCGCAGACGTAACACTTGATGTGATTCGTAAGGACATAATCGAGAACGTTATACTTCCCACGATACCCGCAGCGCTTGTTGACGCTGATACTAAGTTCTATGTTAATCCCACAGGACGTTTCGTTATAGGCGGACCTGCAGGTGACACGGGACTTACGGGAAGAAAGATAATCGTTGATACATATGGCGGTTATGCTCGTCACGGCGGCGGAGCTTTCTCCGGAAAAGACCCGACAAAGGTTGACCGTTCGGCAGCTTATGCGGCAAGATATATCGCGAAGAACGTAGTCGCTGCAGGACTTGCAGATAAATGTGAGGTGGAGCTTGCTTACGCGATAGGTGTTGCAAAGCCCGTTTCTGTTATGATAGATACGTTCGGTACAGCAAATGTAGACGAGGATGCTATTGCGCGTGCGGTTGATAAATATTTTGATCTCCGTCCCGCTGCAATAATTAAGAGATTTGATCTGCGTAGACCTATTTACTGTCAGGTAGCTGCATACGGACATATGGGACGCGAGGATCTTGACATTCCATGGGAAAAGCTTGATCTTGCAGAGGATCTTAAGAGAGAGCTTCTCAAGTAATTTATAAGAAAAATGTTTTGTATTATATTATCGGAGAGTGACTTTGGCACTCTCCGATAATGTGAATTTGAAAGGAAGTGGCTTATGGCAGAATATGATGATCTTTCAATGATCGAGCCGAACGAGGAAACTCTCGAGGGCAGTATTGAAAGCGTTATATATACAAATGAAGACAATGGGTACTCTATTTGCGATATGGCTACCTCTGATGACAACATCGTTACTATTGTGGGAACTATGCCTTTTGTCAGCGAGGGCGACAGTATATGCGTCTTTGGAAAATGGGTACATAATCCCAAGTACGGCAGGCAGTTCAGCGTCTCAAAATACGAAAAGCGTTTACCAGCGGACACGGCGTCGATGCTCCGCTATCTTTCTTCACGCACTATAAAGGGAATAGGACCGAAAACAGCGCAGCGTATAGTTGATGCTTTTGGCGAGGACACATTTGACGTTATAGAAAATCATCCTGAATGGCTGACCGAGATAAAAGGAATATCGCTGAGACTTGCTACGGCAGCTTCCGAGGATTTTAAGAAGCAGACGGGTATGCGCTCAACTATTATTTTTTTCAGAGATTATTTTGGCTCTGCCTTGACCTTGAAATTATATAAAAAATGGGGCTCTGCATCAATAGATATTGCCAAGAATAATCCTTACAGGCTTTGCAATGAGATCGAGGGGATCGGATTTGAGAAAGCCGACGCAATGGCTAAAAAGCTTGGGTTTGAGGGAGATAATATCGACCGCGTTATGAGTGGAATAAAATATCTGCTTGTGGCAAATTCGATGCAGAACGGACACGTCTGTCTGCCTCGGTCAAAGCTTGTCGAAAGCTCGGCAAAGCTTTTGGGTGTACCTGTGGAAAGAGCCGACGAGGGCTGTGCTGAGCTTATCAGACAGGAAAAGCTAAAATACCGTATGTGCGAAAATGAGCAGATGATATATACGAGAGAGGCTTACGAGGCTGAAAAGTTTGTAGCGAGAAAGCTTTGCTTGCTTGACAATATGTGCGCCTCGGTCTCACTTCCCGATATAGACCGTTTTGTAGAGATGGAAGAGCAGAAAAACGGTATATCGTATGCCTCTCTTCAGAAAAAGGCGATAACAGACGCGTTAAGATACGGTGTTATGATATTGACGGGTGGTCCCGGAACGGGAAAAACCACCGTTGTCAGAGCCTTGATACATATATTTGAAAGCATGGGGTTCAAGGTTGCCCTTGCTGCGCCCACGGGACGTGCGGCTAAAAGACTCTCTGAGTCGACCTCGCGCGATGCAAGGACGATCCACCGATTGCTTGAACTCAATTACAGCGAAGGCGGAAAGGCTGAATTCGGTAAAAACGAGCACGACCTTCTTGAGCAGGATGCCGTTATTATTGATGAGGCATCTATGATAGACCTTGTTTTGATGGACGGATTGTTAAAGGCGATAAAGCCGGGGGCGAGAATAATCATAATCGGAGATGCCGATCAGCTTCCCTCGGTTGGCGCGGGAAACGTTCTTCACGATCTTATCTCGTGCGGACGATTTGCTACGGTCAGACTTAACGAGATATTCAGGCAGGCGCAAAAGAGCCTTATAGTTACCAATGCGCATAGGATAAATATGGGAGAGATGCCCATAATTGATGCAAAGGATAACGATTTCTTCTTTATACACAGAAGATTCGACAGATCTGTGGCACACACGATAGTCGATCTTTGTTATAATCGTTTGCCCAAGAAATACGGAGAGATGGCGCGAACGGGTATACAGGTGACCTGTCCGTCGAGAAAAGGTGAGGCGGGAACGGAAAACCTTAATATAATGCTTCAGGCGGCACTTAATCCCCCCGACAAGACGAAAAGAGAATATAAATTCCGTGAGATGACCTTCCGTGAGGGAGATAGGATCATGCAGACGAGAAACAATTACGACCTTATGTGGACCCGTCTTACCGACGAGAAGGATGGAAGCGGAGTGTTTAACGGAGATATCGGAATAATTGACGAGATAAACTACTCCGAAAAGGTAATGATGATCGACTTTGATGACAGACGCGTTTGTTATGATCTTTCCTTACTTGAAGATATTGAGCACGCTTATGCCGTGACCGTTCATAAGAGTCAGGGAAGTGAGTATCCCATAGTGATAATTCCGATGTGTCACGCGCCTCAGATGCTTCTTACAAGAAATCTTCTTTATACCGCGGTGACGCGTGCGCAAAGCATGGTAATACTTGTTGGTGATAAGGAAATTACCGAAAAGATGGTTGAAAACAACAAGCAGTCTATGAGATATACGGGACTTTGTGAGCTTCTTCTGCCCGACGGGGATATGACATGACATTTTCCGAGTTTGCAGAAAGATATATCTTTGTCAGAAAGTGCGCGGGTTGCGGAGAGCTTCTTGGTTATGACGAAAGACGCGATGCTTTCTGTCCTGTTTGCAGAATACGTTGGGAGAGGGCAAAGGCGGAAAGCTGTAACGTTTGCCATCAGTCTATGGTAGAGTGCGGGTGTATGCCGAAAAAGCTTTCAAAAACCGGCTTGATAACGCTTATGAAGCTTATACCGTACAGGACGGCAGAGGTGCAGAGACCCGAAAACAGAGTTATATATTTTCTGAAGCACAATAAAAACAAAAGAGTAAACCGTTTTATTGCCGATCAGCTTTCGTATCGACTTAAAGAGTTGCTTTCTGATATGGGAAAGAGACCTGACGATATGGTTCTTACCTATATACCTCGTTCAAAGCGAGCCATTGCAAAATACGGCTTTGATCAAGCGGAGCTTATTTGCTGTGAGCTTGGCGAGATCATGGGAATAAAAGTTATTCCTATGCTGAACCGATTGAAAAAGGGCAGTGAGCAGAAAAAGCTTACTGCATCGGCGAGAAGCAAAAATACAGAGGGATTGTTTGGTGTGAATTATGATGCGGTAGACGGTCTTGACGGCGAGCGTTCTGTTATCATATTTGACGATATTGTTACAAGCGGTGCAAGTATGGCAGAGGCAACACGGCTTTTGCGCAAGGCAGGATTCAAAAATATATACGGTCTTTGCGTTGCATATACGCTTTAAGATATAATATCAAAAGACCGAAAAAGTCAAGACTAAATTGCAAAAATTCACAAATAATTTCAAATTAGCATGGCGACGCCTTCAGCGAACACAGAATTCGCGCTTCTGAATCCGTAAATT
>JAZSIV010000060.1:0-6081 GCA_045533995.1 Eubacteriales bacterium | reverse complement strand
ACACAAAGACGTTAGTTACACCCTAAAATAGTCCGAAAGGTTTTTTGAGGGGGTCAGGGGGAGGCTTTTTTCAAAAAGCCTCCCCCCCATAATCCACACAAACAAACTTCTCACCCTCATCTTCTTTTTCCTCTTGACAAGAGCCTTTAACGCTGATATAATTAGTTAGAAAACTAACTAATTTTGAGTTTTTGCGAAAGGAATCAGCAAATGAGAAGTAAGAAACAACAGCTTCCCGCATCTCCGCCTGCGCGAGTGGAGCTTAGCGATAATCCCGTTAAGCTGTGCAACGAGATATCCCGTATTTTTCGCACGAAAATGCGAGAGTCGAGTGATGCCGAGGGCGTTATGACCCAACACGGAGCACACCTTGTGCTCTCTTTTCTTGCCATTGGTGACGGAATAACACAGCTCCAGCTTGTAAAAGCGACACATCTGCGTGCACCGAGCGTCAGCCTTATTCTCAAAAGAATGGAAGAAGAGGGCATCGTGCGGCGCGAGTGTGACGAGCACGACGCGAGGGCTGTCCGCGTGTATCTTACCGACTACGGCAAGAAGATAGACCGTCAGCACATAAAAGAGATAAAGGCGCTTGACACGTTGGCGCTTGAGGGCATTAAGAAAGAGGAATTTGACACTCTTATGCTCCTTCTCGCAAAAATAAGGACCAACCTGCTCACGACCGAGGAAACCAAATGAAAAATATATTCAAATATCTAAAGCCTTACAGGATCTTTGCGATCATCTCTCCCCTTTTGATGATCGGAGAGGTCCTTGCCGACCTCTGTTTGCCGAAGCTGATGAGCATTATCGTTGACTGCGGCATCACCGAGGGCGGTGACGTTTCGTCGTCTCCCATCGGCTCGTTTGTAATGCGAGCGCTCTATGGCGCGGGAGAATATACGTCAATGCAGGTAATAGTCACCTTTGGCGTGCTTATGCTCGTTATCGTTCTCATAGGCGGAACGTTTGGCGTCAGCTGTGCCTATTTTGCGGCAAAGGCGGCGCAGAGTATGGGAAACGATCTACGCTGTGACGCATATAAAAAGGTAATGTCGCTCTCTATCGAGCAGACCGACCGCTTTACAACGGGCTCGCTCATAACGAGAATGACAAATGACATTACGCTTATCACGACCTTTGTAGAAATGCTGCTTCGTATGTTCGTACGCTCGCCCATCTTCTTTATTGGCGGCGCGATAATGCTCGTCACCCTTGACGTAAGCTTTGGATTCGTGCTTCTTTGCGGACTTCCGATCCTTGTAATTATGTTAGTATTGGTTCTTGGCAGGTCTGTCCCTCTCTATTCTAAGGTGCAGAAGGATCTTGACAAGGTTAATTCTGTAATGCAGGAAAACATCAGCGGAGCGAGAGTCGTAAAGGCTTACGTAAAAGAGGATTACGAATACGAGCGATTTCAAAAGGCAAATTTTGAGCTTATGAACACCAATTACCGCGTTCAGACGATAATCGCCGTAATAAACCCGATACTCACCGTTGTAATGAACGTTGCAATTATCGCCATAATCCTTATCGGCGGTTTTGATATTGCGAACGTTGCGTCAAGCGGTATGACAGCGGGAACTATAATGGCGGCGATCACCTACGTCACGCAGGTGCTTATGTCAGTAATGATGATAAGCAACCTCTTTCAGTCTATCTCGCGCGCCGTTTCATCGGTTGGCCGTGTAAACGAGGTGCTCTTTACCGAGCCGGTAATAAAGGGCGGCAAGGCGACGGGCACAGCGAGCGCGGATATTGCAATTTCCTTTAAGAACGTCGGCTTCAGATACCCCGACACGAACGGCAGACCCGTGCTTCACGATATAAATATTGATATCCGCCGCGGTGAGACCTTTGCCATCATCGGCGCAACGGGCTCGGGCAAGACCTCACTTGTAAATCTCATTCCCCGCTTTTACGATGCGACCGAGGGAGAGATATCTATAAACGGAACTCCGATAAAGGAGCATGAGCTGACGGAGCTCCGTTCAAAGATCTCCTACGTTCTTCAGAAGAGCGAGCTCTTTTCCGACACTATTTCGGGAAATATCCGCTGGGGCAAGTCGGATGCTACACAAGAGGAGCTGATCTCTGCCGCGCAGACGGCGCAGGCTGACGGTTTTATTTCGTCCTTTGGCGACGGATACGACACCTTTATTGCGGAAAAGGGAGCCTCCCTCTCGGGCGGACAAAAGCAGAGAATGTCTATTGCCCGCGCACTTGTGCGCAAGCCCGAGATCCTCATTCTTGACGATGCGACCTCGGCTCTCGACCTCGCCACCGAAGCAAAGCTCCAGAGATCCTTGCGGGAAGAGCTTGCCGATACGACTGTCATTCTTATTGCACAGCGTATAGCGAGTGTGCGCGATGCCGACAGGATCGCCATAATCGAGGACGGAACTATAAATGATATAGGAACACACGACGAGCTTATGAGATCAAGCCGGACTTACAGAGATATCTATGCCTCGCAGAACAAGGAAGGGGGTGTTATCGTTGAATAAGGAAAGAATGACCCCTCCGCAAAATATGCCCCCGATAGGCCGTCGAGGCGGCGGTCCGATGGGCGCAAGAATGAGAGCTGAAAAGCCGAAGAACACCTTGCAAGCGCTCAAACGACTTCTCAAATACATAGGAAAAAGCAAGCTTCTCGTTATCTTCCTTGTGCTGATAATGGCGGCAAGCACGGTAGCAGAGCTTGCGGGCCCCGCACTTCAGGGTGCGGCTATCGACACCATCAAAAAGGGAGAGGACGGCAGATTTACGGTAGACTTTTCCTCAATGGTATTCTACCTTGCGATAATGGGCGCGCTCTTTTTGGTGAGCGCTACTCTTCATCTCTTTCAGGGAAGAATTGCCGCAAGGCTTTCGCAAAACACCGTTTACGCGCTCCGAAACGACCTTTTTAAGAAAATATCACGTCTGCCTATAAAATACACCGACACACACAAGCACGGCGACATAATGTCAAGAATGACAAACGACGTCGAGAACGTATCGAATGCCATCTCGCAGTCGATCGCCTCGCTCATCTCGAGCGTGCTCACCCTTGTGGGCGCATTTGCGATGATGATATACTACAACTGGCTTATCGCTCTCATCTCCTGCATAACCATTCCGATAACGATAACTTTATCGACCACCCTTGCGAAATTTATGCGCAAGTATTTTGTCCGTCAGCAGACCATTCTCGGTAAGCTGAACGGTCAGATAGAGGAGATGGTGACATCCTACAAGACCGTCGTTGCATACGGCAAGGAGGGAGACGCGCTTGAGAGCTTCGCGGAAAACAGCGAGGAGCTCAAAAAGTGCAGTATCCGCGCTAAGGTTTGGGGCTCGATAATGGGTCCGTGTATGAACTTCCTCGGAAATCTTCAATACGTGCTCATCGCCGTATCGGGCGGATTTTTCGTGCTCAATCCCCTGCCCTTTGTGAGAGATCTCACCATCGGTAACATTCAGTCGATGCTTCAATATTCAAAGAAGTTCACACGTCCGATAAACGAGATAGCAAACCAATATTCGTCAATTCTCACCGCTCTTGCAGGCGCTGAACGAATCTTTGAGATAATGGACAGCGCTGACGAGATAGACGAGGGCACGAATGATATTGAAGTAAAGGACATCAAGGGAAATATCGAATTCCGCTCGCTCGATTTTGCCTACAAGGCGGGAGAGCCCGTCCTTCGCGGACTTGATCTCTCGGTCAAGTCGGGCGAAAAGGTTGCGATAGTCGGAGCAACGGGCTCGGGCAAGACTACAATAGTAAATCTTTTGACAAGATTTTATGAGCTCGACGGCGGAAAAATTACCGTTGACGGCATCGACGTGACCGAAATGCCCAAGAACACTCTGCGCCGCTCAATTGCAATAGTTCTTCAGGACACCGTGCTCTTCTCCGACACGATAAGGGCTAACATCAAATACGGCAGAGAGGACGCGACCGACGACGAGATACGCGCCGCCGCCGCTCTTGCCAAGGCAGACCGATTTATTGAAAGGTTGCCCGAGGGCTACAACACCGTGCTTGCCGAGGCAGGAAGCGATCTTTCGCAGGGGCAGCGACAGTTGCTTGCCATCGCCCGTGCCGTGCTTGCCGACCCGAAGATACTCATACTCGACGAGGCTACCTCAAGCGTTGACACGAGAACCGAGATGCACATTCAGCAGGCAATGATAGCTCTTATGAAGAACCGCACCTCTCTTATAATCGCTCACCGACTTTCGACCATTCGCGATGCCGACAAGATCGTCGTTGTCAAGGACGGAAAGATCGCCGAGGCAGGAAGCCACGACGAGCTTATTTTAAGGGGCGGTGAATATTACGCGCTCTATCAAAATCAGTTTGCGGGTATGGCGACATGATAAAAGATATTACCAATGCGCAAAAATGCCGATTCAGGGAGATCGCGTCGGCGCACTCGTCCTTCGAGGTGCGCGGCGGAGATTTCTGCGGGATCGGAACGTACAATGAAAAACGGCTTCACAGAATAATAAAAGAATTCGTGTGCTCTGACGAGAACTGCTTTGAGGTCAGCGTTGGCGGCGCTGTTGCCGACGTTTTTAAGGACGGCATCATTACCGAGATACAGACGGGCGGCTTTTATCCTCTCAAAAAGAAGATAGCGTCCTATCTTGCGAACACCGACTGCAAAATAAGGATAATCTACCCCATAATATCGGAGCGACTTATCGTTCGGGTTGATCCCGTGACGGGAGATCTTTTACGAGCGAGGCGGTCGAGTGCCAAGCAAAAGCCGTCAAAAATACTTGGCGAGCTTATATATCTTGCAGAGTTTCTTGACTTTGACAGGCTGTCGTTTGAGGTCTATTCGGTAAGCGCAGAGGAGCACAGATATTCGGACGAGATACACCGTTACCGAAAAAGCGGAAAGCGGGACAGCGAGCTTTTCCCGACCTCACTTGAGGGAATTTTTACAATCGAAGCAGCCAGCGATCTTCTTGCTCTTTTGCCTGACGCACTTCTCTGCCCGTCAGCATCTTTCACCGCCGCCGATTTTATGAAGGCTACGGGAATAAAGGGAAGGCGCGCGTATCTTGCGCTTGGAGCGCTTTGCGCGGCAAAGGTCCTCTCAAAAGAAAAATGCGGCAACACAGCCGCAATATATAGGGTAGAGGGAGCTCCCTCCTGCACCCCTCAATAAGATAAGGGCTGATTTCTTTGTTGCAAAACAAGAATTTTGCTAAAGAAAGATTGTTTTTTATTCTTCATTTCTTTGATTCACGTCAAAGAAAATTAGCAGAACCGTTTGTTATGCCCATTTCTTTGTTTTTCGACAAAGAAACGGGCGAAAGAAAGCGAATCAGGGCTCTGCCCTGAACCCGTTTCCGCTTGCCGCACTCGAAAGGTGCGGCAGAAACAAAAGTTTAACTTAATTGAAACGCCCTTGGGTCAAATACGACGACCCAAGGGCTGTCTTTTTATTTTGGTTTTCCCCAATAGGATAATCAAAAATGGTGAGGTTTTGACTTCCCCAAAAAGTGCGAAGCAGTCTTATTAAAAATACTGTGGCGAGCTTGTGTGGGAAATTTAATCTTTCCCAGTTTATCTGTATTTTTGTGGAGTGACAAAACAATGAGAACAGCCCGAGGAGTGCGGTATATGCTCCTCGGGCGTTTCGTTTCAGTGAATATTTGTCCCCGACACATCTCTTGAAATGTGTCGGGAATCAGGGAGTCAAGAGGGAACGTCTTGCACGTTTTCTTTGCTTCGTTTCTTTGACGTGAATCAAAGAAATGAAGAATAAAAAACAATCTTTCTTTATCGAATTTCTTGTTTTGCAACAAAGAAATCACCACCGCTTCCTTATAATATATTCATTATAAAAAATTGTAAAAAACCTCTTGACAGAGTGAGAGGAAAGTGCTATAATATTTCTTACCTCTGCGAATGGGCTTTTTTTGTGTGCTCATTTTGCGCTAACATTGAGAACACATTCGTTCGTATGAGGGAGGTACACGGACAGGCTCGCCGCAAGGCGATAACTGTCAAATAATTTGAAACGGGAGGTGCCGAACAACATGGCTAATGATGCAAGAGTCAAAATCACTCTCGCT
>JAZSIV010000042.1:0-7874 GCA_045533995.1 Eubacteriales bacterium | reverse complement strand
CCCTGCAAAATGCCCGCTTTCTCGGCGCGTGTGCCGACAAATGCGCAGTTATCATAGCTTTTTACAACCGCGTCGCTCACCTCGCGGTTGAAGAAAACGAGGGGAACACCTGCGTCGCGTGCCAGCGTGGTGATCTCGTTTGCCGCATCGTCAGAGCCTGTGTTTACGATATTCACGAGAATGACCTTCGCACCCTTCGTTATAGCAGTCTGTATCTGCTCGGTCTGGGTCGTCTGATTTGCGTTGCCGTCATAATCCTGATATGAAATTCCCGCATCGGAAAGCTTTTTGTCAAGAGCGCTTCTTACACCCGAGATATATGTGTCGCTGTATGTGTAGTAAAATACGTGAACGTCCGCATCCCCTCGCCCCGCACAGGAAGAAAGGCATGCGAGTGCCAAAATCAGAGCGCATAAGAGCGCAATACTTCTTTTTATCATATTTTTCTCCTTTTTGGTTTTGTTTTACGATTATTATTATCACCACAAATAAGGCGTTATTATTACTTTTTGACAAAATATAAATATGTGGAAATTTTTAGCACCATTTGTTGCTAAAAAGAAAAAAATATGATATACTCTAAAAAAATTGAAAGTGAGAAACAAAGGTTGTCAAACATTATTTTAATAGGTATGCCCTCCTGCGGAAAAAGCACGGTTGGGGTGTTACTTGCAAAGAATTTAGGATTTAGCTTTATCGACTGCGATCTTTTAATACAGGAAAAAACAGGTGAGCTTCTTCACAAAACAATAGAAAAAGCAGGTGCCGACGGCTTTATCGAAATTGAAAATGAAGTTCTTTCATCAATAGAGGCAACAAAAACCGTTATTTCAACAGGCGGAAGCGCAATTTACGGCAAAGAGGCAATGGAGCACCTGAAAAGCATTGGCAAGGTCATCTATCTGAAGATAAGTTATAAGACCCTTTCAAAGCGACTTGGCGATTACGTGCACCGCGGTGTCGTGCTGAAAGAAGGAAATACTCTTAAAGATATGTACGATGAGCGCGCCCCTCTTTACGAAAAATATGCCGATGCTATCGTCGATGAAGAGCTATGCTCTAACGACTCATTAGGCAAAAAGCTTGAGAAAACTATTGACATCGCTCACAAACTTCTTCACAACTGACTCTTAGCTATATTTTCCTTGGATACTTTGCCTTTACTTACCTTTGACCGTAGGTATTATATATGGTATAATAGGGATGGCGGGCGCGGTACCTGCCGTGTATACCTGCCAGAGAGCAAAAACAAGGAGGTATTGTTAAGAATGAAAAAAATTATTCTTCTTACTCTTGTGTGTTTGATGTTTATAATGACACTGTGCACAAGTATATCCGCCGCCACGGCACACACTGTGGTGAGAGGAGACACCATGTGGAAAATAGCTGTCAAATATCAGGTCGGCATAAGCGAGCTTAAGCAAGCAAATCAACATATATCTAATCCCGATTTGATATACCCCGGTCAGCTGATATACATACCCGAGGGAAATTCTGCAGCCACAGCATACGAGCAGGAGGTCATAAGACTTGTGAATGAGATCAGAACAAAAAACGGCCTTAAGGCGCTCACATACGACTGGGAGCTTGGCAGGGTGGCACGTTATAAATCGCAGGATATGCACGATAACAAATATTTCTCTCATACAAGCCCCACCTACGGCTCGCCCTTTCAGATGATGAAAAACTTTGGCATTTATTACAGAAGCGCGGGTGAAAACATAGCAAAGGGACAGTCTTCACCTCAATCTGTTGTAAATGCGTGGATGAACTCTTCGGGACATCGCGCAAATATTTTGAACTCCTCATACACTCATATCGGAGTAGGATACGTAGCAAACGGCAACTATTGGACGCAGATGTTTATTTCAAAATAACAAAAAAAGCCTGCAAGACGTCTGTCTTGCAGGCTATTTGCTTATTCCTCGTTTTTTTCCTCGGCTTCGGACTTTTTCTTTTTCTTCTTTTCCTTATCCTTCTCTTTTTCCTTCTCCTTTTCGGGTTCGGGCTCTGGCTCGGGATATTTCTTATCAATAAGCGCCTGCGCGATATTCTTCATATATGCGCTCATTGATACAATTGAGGAAAGAGCAATGAGAAAATCCTCATCATTCTCAATATTTAGCCCGTTTTTTTCGAGCATTTCTGCCACAACGCGATCGCTGTACTCTCTATTGTTTTGCTTGGTAGCACAAAATCTGTCATAAAGCTTTACAAGAGCAGCTCCGTCAAATCCCTCTATCGAATATGCACCGTCAAACATTCGCTTTATCTCACCAATCGAAAGAGTACCCTTGAGAGAATATATCATAAGTATCTGTATTATCTGCTCCTTGGTATACTTCTTGCCCTTTACGGGAGTTATTACCCTGTCTTTGGCGTAATTGTTTATCATTGTTTTCGTCAGCTGACGGTCACGGTAACGCTCCGAGCCATCACGAAGCCTGTCTGTGTGCAGATTGATTATCTGATCTACGTAAAGATCTATGGCAGGAATTTCATTACTTTTAAGGTCAATATCGTTCACCGCATCGGCGATAAGCTCGCAAAATTCCTTTTTTTCCATAATAAAAGGTCACTTCCTTTCAAAAGCATATATGAACAATTCACAATAAGGTTTACAATACTATAATACACCATTTTTATAAATATGTCAAGGAGCACATCTTGTTTTATTTCCCCCTTGAAAAAAACAAATATTTGTGATATACTTCTATTATCTATATATGGGGGATGTATTATGAACGAATTTCAAACCTACGAGGTAGTTACCCATCAAAAGACCGAGGGGCTGTGGATACTCAAAAAAATCGCCTTGATTTTTATGTATATTGCTTACGTCATATCACTTTTCATAGTCGCCTTATCAACAAGAATTTTTGTTCCCTTCCTGGCGCTCATTCCCATCACCTTGTGGATAATCGTTCTGTTTAGCTGGAAATACGTGAACGTGGACTATGAATACTCTATGACCTCAGGTCACCTCAGCTTTTCAAAAATATACGGCTCTCGCAAAAGAAAGCCGATATTTGAGACCGAAATAAGATCTATTGTCCTTATAGCTCCCTACACCGATAAATATTTACCGCAGGCTGAACGCTATGCTCCCACGGTCGAATACAACGCTCTTTCATCTGCAAAAGCCGAAAACCAATATTTTGCGCTTTTTGAAAATAAGGATGAAAAGAAGTGCATCTTTATCTTCGAGGCAGAAGAAAAAAGTCTAAAAATATTCAAGTTTTATAACCCCTCTTCTACTGTTATTGAAAAATAAGGAGAGCAATTATGATAAATTTTGAAGATAATCCGATAATAGCCGCAGCCCGCACACACGACGATTTTATGGCGGCAATGAAAAGCGATGTAGAAACGGTTTTTCTGCTTTCATCTAATATAATGGATATCCACGAATATGTTGACAAGGCTCATAAAAATAATAAGAAGCTTTTTGTCCATATAGACTTTACCGATGGACTGAGCAAGGATGCAGCGGGGCTGTCGTATATTGCGACCAAGGGTATTGACGGTATTATAAGCACTCGTTCAAGCGTTATCAAATGTGCCGCTGAAAACGGCATACCCTGCATACAGCGATTTTTTATGATCGACTCTCGCTCGGTAGATACTGCTCTTGAGGCTATGCGTATATCAAAGCCTACAATGATAGAAATAATGCCCGCCCTTGCGTATAAAACCATAACCAAGATCAAAAATAATACTAAGATCCCGATAATCGCAGGCGGACTTGTTGAGCGCAAGGAAGAGATCTTTGCGGCGATAAATGCAGGCGCATCAGCCGTTTCAACGGGTGCTAATGAATTGTGGGATATGTAAAAAGGTTTTGGATTTGAGGATTTGATCAATATATGTTTACATTTAAGAAAGTTGAATTGACCGATGCGACCCTGCTCTCATCGGTCTTTGAACATTACAAAGGGCAAATATGTGACTATTCTCTCGGTAATGTTCTTTTCTGGCGTGAATATTATGACACCTCCTATTACCTTGGAGATGACGGTTTTATTCTGAAATTCGGGAATATGAACGGTACCGTCTGTTATAGCTATCCCATTGCAAGCGACCCGATCGCTCTTATGGACAAGCTGTCAGCCGAAACCGACGGTACGATATGCTTTACTCTTATGACAGAAGAGGAATTTAATTCCCTCCCCTCTCGCTACAAATCGGCAGAAATTATATATTCGCGCGACTGGGACGATTACCTGTACTCGGCAGAAGACATCATCACGCTTAAAGGGAGAAGATTCAGCGGTCAGAGAAATCATATAAACAAATTCAAAAAGCTCTATAAAGATGCACATTTTGAGATAATAACTCCCGATAGCCTAACTCTTGCCAAAAATTTTTGCCGTGATTATTTTGGCGGTATTGGAAAAGAGACCGAGGTTTCGGGCTACGAAAAGAAACAGCTTGAAGAACAGCTTGATAACTGGGAGGTATATAAGCAAGTCGGCGGACTTCTTATGGTAGGGGATAAGGTTATTGGAATTTCTGTCGGCGAGGTTGTGGGAGATATGCTGATAGTCCACACCGAAAAGGCTGACACCTCATACTGCGGCGCATACCCGATGCTTGTAAACTGCTTTGCAAAAGAATTTGCGCACAACTGCCTTTATATCAACCGCGAGGAAGACTGCGGTGAAGAAGGTCTTAGAATATCGAAAAACTCATATCATCCAATAAAGCTAATAAAAAAATATTCAATTAATTTATAGTCATTTTTTGTGGGGAGAAAACTTTTTCAGAAAGTTTTCTCCCTTTTTGCGCTTTCTTTATCTGCCAGATCAAGGCTCTATTTTAAAAAACTTATCTTTTCGAAAAAAAGTGAAGTCTATTTTCTACGTTAAGATTGCAAAAACTTCACGTAGAAGCAAGAACACTCCCCTAAAAAAACGTTTCAGAAGTTTTTGGGAGGGGGTGTGGGGGAGTACCTTTTTATAAAAAGGTACTCCCCCACAAAAAACAAAAAAACGCAACTCTTCTATTTAGGCTTTCCTCTTGAGAAAAGAGCGGCGATATAGCCGAAGATAATAGCCGCGGCAATTCCGCCCGAGGCGGCAGTAAAGCCACCCGTAAGCGCGCCGAGAAGACCCTTTTCGTCAACCGCTTCTCTGACTCCCTTTGAAATAAGATATCCAAAGCCTGTCAGTGGCACGGTAGCGCCCGCACCCGCAAAATCGACAAGCGGCTTATAGATCTGAAATCCGCCGAGTATTACTCCCGCAACAACGTAAAAAACAAGTATACGTGCAGGGGTCAGCGCAGTTTTGTCAATAAGGATCTGAGCAATAACACAAAAGGCTCCGCCGACTAAAAATGCCCAGACGTATTGCATTATATTTTCCATTTTCTCTCCCTCCAATCATATCCCGTCGACACTGCTCAACCGTACAAGATGCGCGACCGAGGGAATAGATTCTCCCTGCTGAATGCTCGAAGGGCTCATCATTGCTCCGGTTCCTAAAAATAAGACATTGCGAAGCTGTCCGCTTTCTATTTTCGGAAGAATATAAGATGCCATCACTACCGCAGAGCAGCCGCATCCCGAGCCGCCGCTGTGCATATCCTGTCCGCCTCTTGAATATATTATCATTCCGCAGTCGTTGTATTTGCCTTTTATGTCATATCCCTCCGATTCGAGTATATCACAAAGTATAGAGCCGCCTTCCCAACCAAGATCGCCCGTGATTATAAGGTCAATGTTCTCAATTGGAATTTCGCCACACTTGAAATATCTTATCAGCGTGTGCGCCGCGGCAGGTGCCATTGCCGCCCCCATATTTGCCGCATCGTTTATTCCCTTGTCAACGACGATTCCCGCCATTCCCTCAGAGATCCTCACCTTGCCGCCTTTACCGATAATAAAAGCTCCCGACCCCGTCACCGTCCACTGTGCTGTCGGTGCGCGCTGACCGCCATATTCAACGGGAGTTCTGAACTGTCGCTCCGAAGAACAGTTGTGCGACGAGGTCACCGCCGCACAGGTGTCAAAATATCCCGCTGACACCGCCATTGCGGACAGTAAGATGCTTTCAGATGCAGTTGAGCAAGCCCCATAAAGCCCGAAATACGGAATATCATAATCAAGAAGCCCGTAGGAAGACGCAACGCACTGATTGAGAAGATCACCCGCAAAAAGCGCGCCTATCCTGTCCTCGCGCAGCTTTGCCTTTGAGAGTGCTACGTTGAAGGCAAGTCTTTGCATCTCTCCCTCTGCCTTTTCCCACGTTTTTTTACCAAATCTGTCGGTCTTATCGTGAAGATCAAAGCAATCTCCTATCGGTCCCTCATGCTCATGTCCTCCAACTACCGATGCGGCGGCAATAATAGTTGTATCGTTTTGAAATTTAAGAGTATAATCCTTCATTACGACCCCTCAAAAAATTTTTTGCCTTTTTCATTTCCTATTATTTGTTTTTATTTTTGAATATATACCTTGAATAAAAAAATAGCGTATGATATAATTATCTTATCCTATAAATGATATAAATAAAATAAGGAGATAAATAAAATTATGATACACACACTTAAAAATGATTATCTTGAAGTAGAAATATCCGAAAAGGGCGCCGAGCTCCGTTCGGTAAATAGAAAAAACGATAGCTTTGAATATATTTGGCAAGGCGATCCAAAATATTGGGAGGACCGCTCACCCGTTCTTTTTCCTATATGCAGCAGCCTGTTTGAGGACAGCTATATATACGACTCCAAGGTATATAAAATGGGAATGCACGGATTCGCGCAAGGCTCTGACTTCTCTGTGATAAAGAAAAGCGGCACAGAACTTGTGCTGTCTATCTCATCAAATGATACTACAAGAGATCAGTATCCCTTTGAATTTGAATTTGAAATTTCTTATAGTCTCTCGGGCACCGAGCTTACCGTATGTGCTACAATCAAAAATAAGGATAGCAAAGTAATGCCCGCAACCTTTGGCGCACACCCGGGATTTAATCTTCCATTGGACGAGGGCGCTTCTTTTGAGGACTATTTTATAGAGTTCGCGTCGCCCTGCACTCCCGAGAAAATCGTTTTGTCAAAGGAATGTTACGTCACGGGAGAGTGTGAAAAGCTTGAGCTTGCAGAGGGCAGAAAAATACACCTTCGTCACCACCTCTTTATACCCGATGGAATATTTATGTCCGAGATGGCAAGAGAGGTGTCGCTGAAATCAGATAAGGGCACGCATTTTGTAACAATGAAATTTGACGACATGCCCTATTTTGGAATATGGCAGAAATACTCAAACGACACACCGTTCTTGTGTCTTGAGCCTTGGTGTGCACCGCCCACGAACGACGGCAAGACACACGAGGATCTGTCAGAAAAGGAAGGCCTTTTCAAAATAGAGCCAAACGAGCAAAAAACTGTATCATATTCTATAATTTTTGCCTGAATCTTTTTTACGAGGTGATAAAATGTTAAAAACACATAAAAAGCAGTACCATATAAACGTAGCGGAGGGCGAGATAGGACGCTATTGCATTATCCCCGGCGACCCCGGGAGATGCGAAAAGATAGCTCGCTTTCTTGATGAACCCGTCCATATCTCAACTAACAGAGAGTACAATATCTGGAACGGCAAGCTTCTCGGTGAAACGGTGACCGTATGCTCGACGGGCATCGGCGGTCCGTCCGCCGCAATAGCCGTTGAGGAACTGTATGCCTGTGGCGCTGACACCTTTATAAGAGTCGGAACCTGCGGCGGAATCTCCCTTGACGTAAGATCGGGAGATATTGTTATCGCAAGCGGCGCAGTGCGTCAGGACGGAACGTCACACGAGTATGCTCCGCCTGAATTCCCTGCCGTGCCCGACACAGAAACTCTTTTTGCACTCGTCAGTGCCGCAAAG
>JAZSIV010000134.1:0-4949 GCA_045533995.1 Eubacteriales bacterium | reverse complement strand
AAGTACGCTCTTTTTATTATATTCAAAAGAAATAATTTGCGATTTGATCGAACAAAAGAAAGCATATCTGCATTGCCAAGTAATAAAGAAACGATGACAACATAACTTCTATAAAAACAGTCAGTTTCTTATGCTTTACAAAATCAATGCAAATATAATTCAAGAAGATCAGCGCGACAAATATTACAACAGAAATAGCTGTAATAACTGCACAAACAAACATAAATCTGAGAGGATGTCCGATAGACGTCCCAAAAGAGAAAGCTATGCTGAGAAAATGAATTATTCCCAACGAAGCTAACGCTCCCAGAATCGCATACCCAAAACAAATCAAATATGGTATCGCTCTTTTTATTTTAATCAAAATTTATTCTCTCTTCTTCAATAACAAGAGGTCTGTTCATTATTCTCTTGTTCATATTCATAATGTACTCGCCTAAAAAGCCGATAAAGAAAAGCTGTATTCCGCCGATAAAAGCAATCAGAAGCATTATCGGTATAGTTCCGGTCGTTATAAACCTATAAGGTGCAATAAGCTTCAAAATAAGGCAAACAAGCCCTGCGAGAGCACTTATGCCCGACATTGCAATGCCGCCGAACGTAGCAAGTCGAAGTCCGATCTTAGTATAAGAGGTAAAGGAAAGCATTGCCGCATCGTAAAGACTGTAAAAATTGTTGCTCGTCTTTCCCGCTCTTCTCTTTTGCTGCTCATACTCGATCTTCTTTATCTTAGGTCCGAGCTCGGCAACAATACCTCTGATAAAGGGTGTGGGATCTCCAAGATTACGTAAAACGTCAATAAAGCTCTTGTCGTAAAGACCAAAGCCTGTAAAATGCTCGATCTGCTCAACGCTCGACATCTTCTTTATCATCTTGTAATAAACGCTGCGGAGGAAATACATTATCTTGCTTTCCTTGCTTGACGTCTTGACACCGCAAACTATCTTGTATCCGTTTTCCCACTCCTCTACGAATTTAGGTATCATTTCAAGGGGATCCTGAAAATCACAGCACACGCTTATCGTGCAATCTCCGCTTGTCTGACATAAACCGTAATAAGGAGAATTGAACTGTCCGAAATTTTTTGTATTAAAAATTGCCTTTATTTTTTTGTTTTTCTTGCAAATGTCGCGAAGCAAATTTCTTGTGTTATCTGATGAACAGTTGTCAATAAAGAGTATCTCATAATCATAGTTGTCCATTATCTCAAGCGTCTTTACGAGTGCCTCGCTCATAGGAACTACATTCTCTTCTTCATTATAACAAGGAACCATTATACTGATCTTTTTCATGTTTATTTGCCTTCCTTTTACTTAATCACGGGGTTGTCCTTTGCCCACTGCACTGTTTCCTCTATACCCTTATCAAAGGAATATTTCGGCACAAATCCCGTATCATCTGTAAGCTTTGTTATATCCGCTTCAAGATGCATAACCTGAAACGGCGCATATGGAACTGCTCCCAGCGAAAGCTTTGCGTTTTTATCTACCGCATCTCTTATCTTATAAATATAATCCTTCAATTGCTCTGCTTTGCCACTACCAAGACAGTATATCTCTCCGTCACGTCCTTTTTCTGCCAAAGCAAGAAATGCACCCGCAGCATCCTTACTGTAAAGGTAATCCCATACCTGCTCTCCTGCGGTAAAGCCTGGCACAACACCGTTACACAGCTTTCTTACTGTAGACATAACCATTGAATTTTCATTATCATAAGGTCCGTAAACGCTTAAAATCCTCGTCCAGATATGACGGATATTTAGATTTTTTGCCTCTTCTCTGCTCATTTGCGATGCGCAGAGCTTTGCAATGCCGTATCCGTTTTCTGGGAAAGTAGGTGTTTTTGAATTCAGAACCCCCTCTACTCTGCCGTATTCAGCCTGCGAGCCCGCTCCTATAAAGGTATCACATCCGAGTCTTTTGGCAAGGTGCAAAGCATCCAGAGTATATTCCACGTTCTTGTTCTGAAGGTACATATCGTTCCTTGCTTCTCCCATTGTGCCTGCCCAAGCAAAATGGAAAAATACATCGTATTTTTCATCTGTATCCAAAGAAAAGTCCTTCATATCCTCAAGCGAGCAGTCAATACACTTGACGTACTTGCCTTCGACGATCCTCTCCGACCTTTTAGATAACTTTCGGCACAGCACAAGCGTTTGTATCTTATTCTTTTGAAGCAACTCTATAAGAGCCATTCCGATAGCTCCCGTGGCGCCCGATATAACTGCCTTCATTTTTTCTCCTATCCATAAGCAAAGTCAGCACCAGAAAATGACGCTGACTTTTATTTGCTTATTTTTATTTTTTTGCAAATTGACAAGCATCAAAAAATCTGTCTATCTGCTTATCCATACAAGCTCCGATATCTTCACCGTTCTGCCAACATTTTGACCATTCAACAGTGTTCTCTATCGCATCTGAAATACTCCATACAGGCGACCAAGAAAATACCGATTTTATCTTAGAACAGTCAAGCTTGAGGAAATTTGCCTCGTGAGGTCCGCCGTCATATTTATTGATCCACTTAAGACCGTTTCCCCACTTTGCGCAGAAAATATCAACAAGCTCTCCCGTACGGCAGCAATCACGGTCATCGGGGCCTACGTTATAATATCCCGCGTATTTTCCGTCCTCATATTGCATTTGTGCTATCATAAGATAAACAGTAACGGGTTCAAGAACGTGCTGGTACGGTCTTGTTGAATATGGGTTTCTTACGACTATATCGCGTCCGTCAATAGCGGCTCTTATACAGTCGGGTATAATTCTGTCATTCGCAAAATCTCCACCGCCAATAACGTTTCCTGCACGTGCGGTAGATATTGCAACTCTGCCATCAGCAAAAAATGAGTTCTTATAGCAATGTGTCACAAGCTCTGAACACGATTTGCTGTTTGAATAGGGGTCAAATCCGTCAAGCTCCTCATTCTCGCGGTATCCCCACTCCCATTCGTTATTTTTATAGACCTTATCGGTAGTAACGTTCAGAAATGATTTTACCGTATCAGAAAGTCTGACACATTCAAGAATATTCGCCGTGCCCATAACGTTAGTTTCATAGGTATAAAGCGGCATTTTATAACTGTCTCTTACTATCGGCTGTGCCGCAAGATGCAACACTATCTCGGGCTTTGCCTCGTCAAAGCACCTGCGAAGATTTTCAAAATCTCTTATATCGCCTATATAAGATATCATACCTTCTTCGATTCCAGCAAGCTCATAAAGCGCAGGATCTGTCGGGCTTTCTAACGAATATCCGAACACGACGGCTCCCGCCTTTTGAAGTATGCGGCAAAGCCACGCTCCCTTAAATCCGGTATGTCCCGTAACAAAAACTCTTTTACCCTTGTAAAAGCTTAAATCTAACATTCTTATTCCCACTTTTTCCACGGAGCTTCTCCGCGTTTCCAAATTTTTTCAAGACTCTCCTTGTCGCGCTGTGTATCCATACACTGCCAGAATCCGTCATGCTTAAATGCCATAAGCTGTCCGTCCTTAGCTATCTTTTCAAGCGAGTCCTTTTCAAATATAGTCTCATCACCGTCAATATAATCAATGACTTTTTGATCAAGAACCATAAAGCCGCCGTTTATCGGTGTTCCGTCGGAATCTCTCTTTTCTCTAAACGAGGAAATATGTCCGTCGGGATCCATTTTAATTACGCCAAATCTCTGACCGGCGTTTACCACGGTCATTGTAGCCAATTTATTGTGAGAACGGTGGAATGCCTCGAGAGCGTTGATGTCCACATCGCAAAGTCCGTCACCGTATGTGAGCATAAAGGGCTCATCGGGTTCAAGATATTTCTTTATTCTCTTTATTCTTCCACCGGTCATGGTTTCAAGCCCTGTATCGACAACAGTTATTTTCCATGTCTCGGTATTTGTATTATGGATCTTAAGTCTATCCGTACGGTTAGAAAAATCAAAAGTTACGTCTGATGAACGGATAAAATAATTATAGAAAAACTCTTTGATAATGTGCTGCTTATAGCCTGCGCAGATTATAAAATCATTATAGCCATGCGCCGAATAGCTTTTCATAATATGCCACAAAATCGGCATTCCGCCTATCTCTATCATCGGCTTGGGCTTTAAGTGAGACTCTTCCGAAATACGAGTTCCAAAGCCACCCGCAAGTATTACAACCTTCATCATTTTTCCCTTTCATTTTTGCTCATTAATACTAAGCCATAGTATCCACCATTATATTATATAATATCATACCATTAACATATTGTCAATCAATTTGACACTTTTTGTTTATTTAACCTCAAAAATCACTTAATTTGTCTAATTATTTTCTTTTGTGTAGCTCACAAGAAGCGCTTCAAAGGTATTTTTATCAAGCCAATGACACCCTGCTATTTTGCTGTTTTTATCAAAAAAATTGCATATATTTCCCGACGGTTCCCTGATAAGAACTGTTCTGTACTCGGGCTCATTCAAGAGTACCGGAAAGCAAGTATACCTTTCACCTATTATATCCCGTCTGATCTTCATCGACGGCAATTTTCCCTTGGTATCTATATTTTTTACCTTTTTACGACCGTCCCGCGAAAATGTTTCGGTGTATTTTTTCCTTATACATATATTTCCCGACTGACTTAAAATTATTGTTGAATCACGCTCTTTTGCCGAGAAAAATTTTACCGGTATGACCGTATTTTTTACCTTTATAATAAAATCAAACTCATTGTTTTTATTGGAAAAAAACATATAAGATCTGTTTATTATCTTAAAGTCAAACTCTTTTTCACGGCATATCCTTTTTATGCTCAAAACCGTAAAAATTCTGCCAAGCAAAACTTTTTCATAAGGCATAAGCAAAAGCGATATGATACAAAGAAAAACAATCAAATAGATAATAATCATTTTTCTTCACCTCCAAAACTTATATACAAGATTATATCATATTTTTTCCCTCTTGTAAACAAAAACAAGACCGCAG
>JAZSIV010000022.1:0-3056 GCA_045533995.1 Eubacteriales bacterium | reverse complement strand
CTTAAATAACAAAAGAACAGCAGTAGGTTTTACTGCTGTTCTTTTGTTATTGTTTCATTATTTTTTATAATTCTTTTCGCCGCCGACAAAATACGTTCTCGAAGCCAATCGGGCTTAACTATCGTAATATCGGTTTCAAGTACGAGAATGAGTCCGAGAAAAGCATCAATATTATAAAACTCACAGTTATATGTATCTCTTGCTTCCCTGTTCACTATAAAGCGTCTTAGATTCATAACGGCAAGCTTATCCTTTATTTTAAGCTGTGCGCTGTATGGCAGACGCAACTGAAGCTCATCCACATTGTCACGGAAATTCTCTTCAACACCCGAAACGAGGTCAATGTAATCCGCCTCTGTGTCCTCTTCCTCCGAATTTGGAAGCTCGAACGGTGCAGTATAAAAGAAACCGCGGTGCGCAGAAGAATATTTGATAGGAGCTCCGAAATCAGTTTTCAGACTTTCAAAATCTCTCTGCGCCTGACGCTGTGATATCCCAAATTTTTCAACCGCGTGAGTTGAATTGGGATAGCAGTTTGCCGCTATTTTTTTGTGTATCCATAATATTCTTGAATGGGCACTCATTACTCATTTGGCTCCGTTTCATTTGTTTTCTCTTCGGATATACTTTCTGTGACATCTTGATTTTCTTCTATAATAGCGGGCACCTTTGCGCTGGCAAATGACAGAAGTCTTATGATAAAGTAAACATACAGTGCGACAAATACTATATCATAAACAAAGTATTTATAGTCTGTTCCCTGTGTTAAAAGTCCGTAAACAAGCGACGGTATCGATGCACTTGACGAAAACAAGACCGCCGAGCAAAGCGAGAACAGATAAAATCCTTTGCGCATATTTCCAACAAAGCAATAGAACTCGTTAACAAAAAAGACCATTGCAGAAATTATTGCAAGATGAAGAATGACCTTATTCGGAGAATTAAGCTGAACGTAAATGTCAAAATAAGTCACACCAAGAACATAAATATTCCAGATGATAATTCCAAATCCGCAAAGGGTCTGAAGATTTCTGTTGACCGTGGGAGCAAACAGATTCATAGCGAAATATACCAAAGACATAAGCGCTGTAAGCTTTGCAATAATATCAAACAACGTACTTGCTTCATTAGTTGCAAAAACCGCCTTAAGCACCGAAAGAACGAAAAATGCGCCAAAAGCAAGCATAGGGAGTACACTTGCTACCTTTATGCCGGTATTATCCTCTTTTCCGTCAGAGCAAACTATATCGCGCTTCACTGTAAAGAAAGCACTTGCAAAGAAAACTACACCTGCCAAGATGGATAAATTTAATATTGATGGGAGAATTCCCTTTGAATAATAGCCAATATCGCTGTCATAAAAATTAAACAAACAAATGATTCTTACAAATGATATTAAAACAGACAAAATAATTGCTGCAAGCGCATATATTTTTATTTTTTTATCGACACGGCAGTATGTTCCCGTCATAAAAATCCTCTTTCCGTACTGTGTTTTATGTAATTATTATATACTTTATTTTTGAACACAATATAAACAAAACAATTATTTATTAGTCAAATAAAAAGAATAAAATAGGAATAAATATCGCAGGCACATAATTCATGACCTTAATTTTAGTAAGTCCGAGCATATTGAGAGAAAGCGCGATTATGAGAAGAGAGCCAACTGCTGACATTTCGTTTATTGCCTCGGCAGACAACAAAGGCTCTATCCAAGCAGCCGCAAGAGTTATTATTCCCTGATATGCAAAAACAAGTGATGACGAAAAGACTACGCCCCATCCGAGAGTAGTGGCGAAGATGCACGCTGAAATCATATCGAGCAATGATTTAGCGTAAAGTGTTTCATGGTTTTGCGAAAGACCGCTTTCCAGAGAACCAACGATAGCCATAGCCCCTACACAGAACAAAAGACTTGCCGTAACAAAGCCCTGTGTTATGCTTCCGAATCTTCCGCCCGTTTTCTTTTCTATAAACTCGCCAAGTGCCGTTATTCCGCTATCAAGTCTGCAAAGCGTGCCTATAACCGCACCAACTACTATCGATATAATAACTATCATTATATCATTCGTTTTTATTGCACCCGTCACACCTATAAGCAAAACGCAAAGTGCGACTCCCTTCATAATAGCATCGGGAAGCTCGGACGAAAGCCCCCCCTCTTTCTTTCCACCGTGTGAAAAATGCTTTACAACGATTCCAACAAGAGCTCCTGCTATTACAGCAACTGTATTTACTATCGTTCCCCACAAGGAGATCGACGTCAAAAAGTCAAACATATTTTATCCTCTGTTCAAAAAGTAATCAGCCAAACTAAGTTCGGCTGATTTCTTTATATTTAATATTATTAAATTACTTTATCATTCCGTCGCGAACCAAATCGTCGAGATTGAAATCATCGCTCGATGCCTTCTTTACTGACTCCTTCTTTACAGGAGCAGCCTCTGCAACGTCTGCCGACTTGATCTCGGGAATATCATCCTCGCCATCCTCGGGCTTCTTGTCAAAGCCGGTAGCAAGAAGTGTTATGCGAAGCTCATCCTCAAGCTCGGGATCAAATGCAACACCCCAGATGATATTTGCATCGGGATTACACTCAGCAGCGATCATACTTGCAGCAACGTGAACGTCCTCAAGTCCGATATCGGGAGATGCAGAGAAGCTTATTACGATACCTGTAGCACCCTTGATAGATGTTTCCTGAAGAGGACTTGCGATAGCAGCTCTTGCAGCGATCTCTGCCTTATCCTTACCTGTTGCACTACCAACGCCCATGTGAGCTCTGCCGGAATGTGCCATGATAGAGGTAACGTCTGCAAAGTCAAGGTTAATGAATGCGGATACATTTATAAGCTCTGAAATGCTCTGAACGCCTCTGCGGAGAACGTCATCTGCTATTCCAAAAGCATTAAGAAGAGTTATTCTTGCGTCTGTAACCTGATTAAGTCTTTCGTTGGGGATAACTACGAGAGAGTCAACGTACTCGCGAAGATTTTCAATACCGCGAAGGGCATTGTTCATTCTTACCTTACCCTCAAAAGCAAAGGGCTTTG